>CAXTCT010000042.1:0-11204 GCA_964242565.1 uncultured Acetobacteraceae bacterium
TCCGGGCGACCGCTATTCGCGGCCAGCACGGCCATGCTCGCCGCTATCGCCCGTATCGTCCGCGACACGCATCCGTCCCGTGGCAAGGAGCTTGTGCTGATCGGCTGCGGCGGCATCGAGCGGGCCGAGCAGGTGCTGGAAAAGGTCAAGGCGGGTGCCGATCTGGTGCAGCTCTATACCGGGTTCGTGATGCAGGGGCCCGGCCTGTTGCCTCGATTGCTGGCCGACCTGTCGGTTCTTCTGCGCGAGCAGGGCTATCGTCGTCTCGCCGATGCCAGGGGAGCCGCCCTCTGATCCGTCATGTCAGGCAGGAAGCCGTCTCCACCTCTGTGGATTTCGAGCTCAGCATTCCCGGCGAACCAGGCTGAGGCGATCCTTTTCGCGCGACAAGGCTCCGGCGAGCCGCGCCGGGACCAGGCCGGTCAGCCCGATGTCGTGCAGCAGGAGCCAGGCCGCGCCGGGCGCCTGGATCGTCTCGACCGGCTGCCATTCGGCGCGTCCATCGGCGCACCGTCCCTGAGCCCCTTGCGGCCATCCGTAGAAATCTACCACCGCCAGGCTGCCAACCGGGACCCGGCCCGGATCCTTGGTCGGCATGGCATGGCGCGCAAACTCGGGATGGTTGACGAATAGCAGCGTCGCCGCGTCCATCATCTCGGGCGAGAGATCCACCGGTTCGGGACCGGCGACATATCTGCGCAGGGCGGCCATGGAATGGGCCGGTGACGGCGCCAGTGCCATGACCACCAGGCATGGCACCACGAGCAGCAACGTGACCATGACCAGCAGCTTCAGGCGCAGGCGGGACAGGAAATATCCCGCCAGCGGTGCCGCGAGCGCGATGCTGAAGCTGAAATAACGGGTATCCGGCGCGATCGCCAGGACGAAGGTGTCGATCAGATACTGGGCCATGAAGCCGGTGCAGGCGAAGATCGCGTAGGCGCGCGCGGCGCCGGGCAGGCGCATCGCGGCAACGCCGCCGGCAACGCACAGCCACGGCATCAGCAGCAGGCCCGGCCAGAAGAACACCCGCAGCAACGGGTTCACCGTCCAATGCACCTTGATCGGCGAGGGAACATCCCATTCGGACGCCAGCTTCCAGTTGAACAGCGGCGAGCCGCCGGTGAAGGTGCCGCCGCGCAGATGGCCGCTGGGGATCAGCACGTGCCGGCTGTCTATGCGCAACCGTTCGAGCGGGTTGCCGGTCATGATCAGGTAGTAGAGGCACTCCAGCATCAGCGGCACGGCATAGCCGACGCCCAGCATCAGGATGTCTGCCATGCTGCGTCGCGGACGGGTTCGGTTCGACAGGATGATCAGCACGCTGAGGGCTATCGGCACGGCGAGCGCCGTCTGGCGCACCAGGATGCCGCTGCCGCCGATCAGGCCCGCCAGCAATAGCAGCAGCCGGACGCGACCCGGTGCGACGCGTCTTGCCGATCCTGCGCGCAGGGCGAACAAGGTCAGCAAAGTCGCCGCGGCGGCGCAGGCGGTCTCCATGACCTCCGGGTAGTAGGTCGTCGGCATCCGGAAATATAAGGGCGTCGCCGCCACCGCCAGCACCGTGTACAAGGCGGCACGGGCGTCGAAGACGGCCACGGCGATGCGCCAGAGCAGCAGAAGCATGACCGCGAACAGGAGCGTGTTGGGCACGGCCAGCGCCAGCTCCGACAGCCCGAACAGCCGCAGGCTGGCCGCCAGGGTCAGCACGTAGGGCAGCCTGGTGCCCCAATGGTTGGCGGGTACGTTAAATCCCTCGTCCAGCCAGCGCCTGGCGGCCTGCAGGTAATGCAGGTCGTCCCATCCGGCAAAGCCGGTTGGCAATGCGAGGCTTAGAATGATGGCACCGGCGACAAGCAGTATGACGGATGCGGGGAGTGTTTCCTTGCCTCGGTCACGCGCCGGGTTTAATTTGCGAACAGAAGATAATGCTTCCGATGAATACATCCGGCATTCCAGAAAGAGATCAGTCCAAAGCTACAGGTTTGCGTTATTTCAAACGAACTGCGCCTTGTCCTGTCGTGACGAAATACACAGTCGGCGGGTGTGTGCCTATTGTCATCCACCCGGGCCGACGGCAGCCAATGGTCTGCCTTCCGGCAGTATTTGATCATTAAGCGGAAAGCGGACGGTGCGAATATGGACAGCTTCCAGGAAAACCATCACATGATGCGGATCGCGGTGCTTATTCCCTGTTTTAACGAGGAAATCACTATATCGAAGGTGATCCGCGACTTCCGTAACGGTCTTCCTGACGCCGCGATCTATGTCTACGACAATAATTCGAGCGACGGCACCGCGGCAGCGGCACGCGCGGCCGGTGCGATGGTCCGGCGCGAAATATTGCAGGGCAAGGGCAACGTGGTGCGCCGCATGTTCGCCGACATCGAGGCCGACGCCTATGTACTGGTCGATGGCGACGACACCTATGATGCCGCCGATGCGGTCTCGATGATCCAGCTGCTGGCCGAGGAGCAGCTCGACATGGTGACCGGTGCGCGCGTGACCGACATCAAGGCCGCCTATCGTCCCGGCCACCGTCTGGGCAACGCGCTGTTGACCGGCATGGTCCGACGCATCTTCGGCAACCGCGTCAGCGACATGCTGTCCGGCTACCGGGTGTTCTCGCGCCGCTTCGTCAAGACCTTCCCCGCACTGGCCTCCGGCTTCGAGACCGAGACCGAATTCACCGTGCATGCGCTCGAACTCGGCATGCCGGTGGGCGAGCTGAACACCGCCTACCGCGACCGTCCGGTCGGGTCCGCGTCGAAGCTGCGCACCTACACCGATGGCATCCGCATCCTCCGCACCATCGTCACCCTCGTCAAGGAGGAGCGGCCGCTGCAATTCTTCTCGCTCATCGGACTGGTATTGCTGATCGCCGGCCTGTCCCTCGGCGTGCCGGTCATCCTGGAATTCCTGCGCAGCAGGCTCGTGCCGCGCCTCCCCAGTGCCGTGCTGGCGACCAACCTGGTCCTGTTGTCGTTTCTCTGCTTCGTTTGCGGGCTGATCCTGGACTCGACTTCCCGCGGCCGCAAGGAGGTCAAACGCCTGGCCTACCTCGCCGTGCCGGCCATCGCGGCCAGCTTCGTCCAGCTCAGGAAGGCCGGATAGTTCCGGTCAGGCGTGCCCGACGACGCTCGATAGCCGGATCGGATCGATGTTGAGCGAGGCCAGGGCGCGCCGCCACTTGCTGTCATGGTCCGGGCCGAACACGATGCCGTCGCTCGAAGGCGCGGAAAGCCAGGCATTCTGCTGGATCTCCTGTTCCAGCTGCCCCGGTGCCCAGGCGGCATGACCGAGCGCCAGCAGCGCCTGCCTCGGACCGGCGCCGTTTGCGATCACCTTCAGCACATCGAGGCTCGCGGTCAAGACGATGCCGTCATCGACCGCGAGGCTGCCGTCTCCGGTCCAGTCCGCGCTGTGCAGGACGAAACCGCGTGAATTTTCCACCGGGCCACCCGCGCAAAGCGTGATCCGCCGCCTCGGCGGCGCCGGTGCGACGCCAAGCTGCTCCAGCAACTCGTCGAAGCCAAGCTGGTTGAGGCGGCGATTGACCACCAGGCCCATGGCGCCATCATCGATCGAGTGGGCGCACACGAACACCACGCTCTGCGCGAAGGGCGACGACACCAGGGCCGGCATCGCGATCAGCAGCCGGCCGGTCAGACCGGCTTCGAGGTCGGATTGCAACGAGAACATGCCTCCAGATGGATCAGAACCCCTGCCGCGCGCAAGCGCCTCCTGTGCCCGCAAGCAACCCAAGGACATTCTGCTTGGCCACGGCCGGCAAGGCGCCCGCTTACGATCATGCAGGAGGAGGATGCCAAAGGCATTGTTGCTGAGTGCCGCGTCCGCGTGCATCGTCCGACGGGTGTCGCGGACAAGGACAGCCGATCCCCCATCCCCCCTCTCGGAGCCATCCCCTCTTGTCCCTCAGATTGCGGCTTTCATGTCCGCAGCAAGGAAATCGCCGGTGTCCCTGACATTATTGGTAACCGGAGCCAGTTCCGGATTTGGCATGGCGATCTCCGAGCGCTTCGTGCGCGACGGGCACCGCGTGGTCGCCACCGCGCGCCGGCAGGATCGCCTCGACGCCCTTTGCCGCAGGCTCGGACCTACCCTGCTCCCGTTGGGGCTCGACATGAACCAGGCCCAGGCCATTGCGGCATTGCCCGGTAGCCTGCCGGAAGGGTGGCGCGAGATCGACGTGCTGGTCGCCAATGCGGGTCTTGCCCTGGGTATCGAGGCCGCCAACGAGGCCCGGCTGTCCGACTGGGAGCAGATGGTGGCCACCAACGTCACCGGCCTGATGCAGACGGTCCATGCGCTGCTGCCCGGCATGGTCGCGCGCGACAAGGGGCATGTCGTCACCCTTGGCAGCATCGCCGGAGACTATGCCTATCCCGGCGGCAACGTGTATGGCGCGACCAAGGCGTTCGTGCGCCAGTTCGTGCTCAACCTGAAGGCGGACCTGGTCGGGCGCAACGTGCGCGTCACCGACATCGAACCCGGCCTCTGCGGGGGCAGCGAATTCAGCAATGTCCGCTTCGCCGATGACAACAAGGCGGCGAAAATCTACGAGGGCACGACGCCGCTCACGCCCCAGGACATCGCCGAGGCCGTCGCCTGGGTGGTCGGCCTGCCGAGGCACGTGAACATCAACCGGATCGAGTTGATGCCGACATGCCAGGCCCCCGCCGCCCTGACGATCAGGCGAGACACGGCCCGACCCGAGACGGCAGGATAGCGGCGATGGGCAGGAAGCCGCTCCATGCCTTGCACACCCGCTACAGGATCCGCGACGGAGCCAAGTTCCGCCTGGCGGATTGCGACCCTGACGACACATGCGGCCTGGATCAGGACAAGGCCAAGGAACAACTCGCCAAGGGGGTCGCGAAGCTTTCCGACCTGCAGCGCCAGCTCTATGCCGATGGCCGTTGGGCGCTGCTGGCCGTGTTCCAGGCGATGGATGCCGGCGGCAAGGACGGCACCATCCGGCACGTCATGTCCGGCGTGAACCCCCAGGGGGTCAGCGTGACCTCGTTCAAGCAGCCCGGACCGGCCGATCTCGCGCATGACTATCTGTGGCGCGTCCATGCGGCGCTGCCGGAGCGCGGCCATATCGGCATCTTCAACCGCAGCCATTACGAGGAAGTCCTGGTCACCCGGGTGCATCCGACGGTGCTGGAGGCGCAGAAGCTGCCGCGTCCGCTCGATGCCGCATCGGATGCCGGCCATTTCTGGAGGCATCGCTACAAGGATATCCGCCATTTCGAGCGCTACATCGCCCGGCAGGGCATCGTGCCGCTGAAATTCTTCCTCCACATCTCCGCCGAGGAGCAGCGCAAACGGCTTCTCGCGAGACTCGACGACGCCGCCAAATTCTGGAAATTCTCGCCCGGCGATCTCAAGGAGCGAGCCCTCTGGGACCAGTACCAGTTGGCCTACGAGGAGGCGATCATCAACACGGCGCGGCCGGATGCGCCCTGGTTCGCGGTGCCGGCCAACAATAAATGGTTCGCCCGCCTCGTCGTGGTCGAGGTCGTGATCGAGGCGATCGAGCGGCTTTCCCTGAGCCCGCCCGAACCCAGCGACGAGGCGGCACTGGCCGCGGCCCGCCGGAAGCTCGAAGGGTGACGACCGGGCGCCACCCTTTTCTCGCAAGGGCGAACAAGGCGCAGAGCCCCCTGACCTAGTCCGCGGTTTCGGATTCCCGCTCCGAGCCGCCCTCGTCGCCATCGCTTTCGACGGGAGATGCGTTCTGCGCCGCCTCGACGTAATCGAAGGCGAGCTTGCCGTCCCGCATGCTGACCTTGACCGAGCCGCCTTTGGCCAGCTGGCCGAACAGCAGTTCCTCGGCGAGAGGCTTCTTGATGTGCTCCTGGATGACCCGGGCCAGCGGACGGGCACCATACAGCCTGTCATAGCCGCGCTCGGCAAGCCATTCCTTGGCCGCCGACGACAGCTCGATGGTGACGTTGCGATCGGCCAGCTGCGCCTCGAGCTGCAGGACGAACTTCTCGACCACCTGTGCCACGATCTCCGGCGTAAGGCTGCCGAACGGGATGATCGCATCGAGGCGGTTGCGGAATTCCGGCGTGAAGATGCGCTTGACCGCCTCCTCGTCCTCGCCCGCGCGGCTGTCGCGGCCGAACCCGATCGCCTCGCGGGTAAGGTCGGCGGCGCCCGCGTTGGTCGTCATGATCAGGATGGCGTTGCGGAAATCCACCGTCTTGCCGTTGTGATCGGTGAGCTTGCCGTGGTCCATCACCTGCAGCAGGATGTTGTAGAGGTCCTGATGGGCCTTCTCGATCTCGTCGAGCAGCAGCACGGCGTGCGGATGCTGGTCGATCGCGTCGGTCAGCAGGCCGCCCTGGTCGAACCCGACATAGCCGGGCGGGGCGCCGATCAGGCGCGAGATGCTGTGCCGCTCCATGTATTCGGACATGTCGAAGCGGATCAGCTCGATCCCCAGGGTCGAGGCAAGCTGCTTGGCGACCTCGGTCTTGCCGACCCCGGTCGGGCCGGAGAACAGGTAATTGCCGATCGGTTTTTCGGCGTCGCGCAGTCCCGCGCGGGACAATTTGATCGCCGCCGACAGCGCCTCGATGGCGCGATCCTGTCCGAACACCATCGCCTTGAGGTCGCGCTCGAGCGAGCGCAGCGTTTCCTTATCGTCGGCGGACACGCTCTTGGGCGGGATCCTCGCGATCTTGGCGACCATCTCCTCGACATCGCGCAGGGTCACCGTCTTGCGCCGCTGGTTCTCGGGCACCAGCATGCGCGAGGCGCCGACCTCGTCGATGACGTCGATCGCCTTGTCCGGCAGCTTGCGGTCATGGATGTATTTGGCCGCGAGCTCGACCGAGGCGCGTATGGCTTCCTCGGTGTAGCGCACCTTGTGGTGCTTCTCGTAGTTGGCCTTGAGGCCGCGCAGGATCTTGACGGTGTCCTCGATCGACGGCTCGTTGACGTCGATCTTCTGGAAGCGTCGGACCAGGGCGCGGTCCTTTTCGAAGTAATTGCGGAATTCCTTGTAGGTGGTCGAGCCGATGCAGCGCAGCGTCCCCTGGGCGAGTGCCGGCTTGAGCAGGTTGGAGGCGTCCATCGCGCCACCGGAGGTCGCCCCGGCGCCGATCACGGTGTGGATCTCGTCGATGAACAGGATGCCGCCCGGGTTGTTCTCGAGCTCGGTCACCACCGCCTTGAGCCGCTCCTCGAAATCACCGCGGTAACGGGTGCCGGCCAGCAACGCGCCCATGTCCAGCGCATAGATGGTGGATTTGGCGAGCACTTCCGGCACGTCGCCTTCGACGATGCGCTTGGCCAGCCCCTCGGCGATCGCGGTCTTGCCGACGCCGGGATCCCCGACATAGAGGGGGTTGTTCTTGGTCCGGCGGCACAGGATCTGGATGGTGCGTTCGATCTCCTGGTCGCGGCCGATCAGCGGATCGATCTTGCCGGCGATCGCCTTCTTGTTGAGGTTGACGCAATAGGCCGACAACCCGTCCTGATTCTTCGCGGTGCGGCCACGCTCCTCGCGTTCACCCTCGGGACCTTCATTTCCCGGCGCGCCGGCGACGGGCCGCTGGGTGGCGCGCCCGGGCGCCTTGGCAATGCCGTGCGAGATGAAATTGACCGCGTCGAGCCGGGTCATGTCCTGCAGCTGGAGGAAATAGACCGCGTGGCTTTCGCGCTCGGAGAACAGGGCCACCAGCACGTTCGCCCCGGTCACCTCGTCGCGTCCGGACGATTGCACATGGATCGCCGCCCGCTGCACGACGCGCTGGAAGGCCGCGGTGGGCTTGGGTTCGGTCGAACGGTCCGAGGCCAGCCCCGCGAGGTCCTTGTCGAGGAATTCGGTCAGGTCGGCGCGGATCTTGTCGATATCGACACCGCAGGCGCGCAGCACGGTTGCGGCATCTCCATCATCGACGAGCCCGAGCAGCAGATGTTCGAGTGTCGCATATTCGTGACGTCGCTCGCCGGCGAGTGACAGGGCACGATGGAGCGTCTGTTCGAGGTTGCGGGACAACATGGATGACGCTCCTTCTGATCAGGCCGTTCCGAACGGGATGTCCTGATTCTAGTTCAGGAACCATCTTTGAGGTGTTTCGCACGGAAGGCCAGAGAAAACGCGCCTCTGGACGAGGGCACGACAACCGATATGGGAAGCGCCTATCGCCCATGGAAGGGTCTGCGGTTGCGCCCCTCCGTGTTCGGGCCGACCCGTGTGGTCAGTCCTTCTCGATCGTGCATTGCAGGGGATGCTGGTTCTGGCGGGCAAGATCCATGACCTGGGTCACCTTGGTCTCGGCAACCTCGTAGGTGAACACGCCGCAAACGCCGACACCGCGCTTATGCACATGCAGCATGATCCGGGTCGCCTCGTCGCGGTTCTTCTGGAAGAAGCGCTCCAGCACATGAACGACGAACTCCATGGGCGTGTAGTCGTCATTGAGCATGAGGACCTTGTACATCGCCGGCTTGCGGGTCTTCGGACGCGCCTTGACCACGACGCCGGTGTTCGGACCGGTGCCGGAATCCTGTTCCGGATTTCCGCCGGGACTTCCGGGAGCCCGGGGACTTCCAGGAGAGCGGGGACTTCCAGGAGAGCGGGGACCTCCAGGCGTGGCGGGGCCACCGGGATTGGCGGGTCCCGCAGGTTTGGCGGCACCCGTCGGGCCGTTGCTATGGCTGTCGGTCATGATGCCGCGCACATGGGGTATCGCCGCCGCTTGCGCAAGCAGGCGTTCGGCGGGCTGGCCGACCTCGTGCAGGCTGCGTTCGGGCGAGGCGGCATCTGGAAGCGGCGTGAGCATGGCGCATCATATCGGATGCCTCGTGCCGGTTGGAAGCGTTCGCGTCGGAGGAACCCGTCCGGATCGTCCCGGGGTTGCGCTTTCTGGCCTCAAAAATGCCAACAACTCCTTAAGATTGGACAAGAATCCTATGGACGCCGCCGGCATGGACACATTACGGTCAGGTCATCACGCCAATGCGAGGCGAGCGGTTTCTGCCGACAGGGCCGGCCCGGGTGTGGGGGGAAGTTGGTGATGGCGATGGGTCGGGCTGTTCGGAACAGCGGCGGAGTGCTGCGTCCGCTTGCGTTCCTGATGGCCGCGTGCGCGGCAAGCCTGATCGCCAGGCCGGCTCAGGCCCAGTATGTCGGCCAGGTCAGCTCGTTCGTGATGGACGCCGGCAGCGGGCAGGTGCTGCAGCAATACAACCCCGACCTGCAGCGTTTCCCGGCCAGCCTGACCAAGATGATGACCCTTTATCTGGCCTTCCAGGCGCTGCGCGACAACCGGCTGGCGCTGGACCAGGCGGTGCCGGTGTCGGCCCGCTCGGCGTCCATGGAACCCTCCAAGCTCGGCCTGGTGCCCGGCAGCTACCTGACGGCGGAACAGGCGATCCTCGCCTTGGTCACCAAGTCGGCCAACGATGCGGCCTGCGCGCTCGGCGAGACGCTCGGCGGCGGCAACGAGCAGCGTTTCGCCCAGCTCATGACCCAGCAGGCGCGCCTGCTCGGCATGACCAACACCACCTTCCGCAACGCTTCCGGCCTGCCCGATCCCGGGCAGCTTTCCACGGCGCGGGATTTCGCCATGCTGGCCCGGCACCTGATCCGGGACTTCCCCGACCAGTATCACTATTTCGCGGTGCCGGCATTCATGTTCCACGGCCGCTACATCGGCAATCATGATCCGATGCTGCGTTCCTATCCGGGAGCCGACGGGCTCAAGACCGGTTATACCGCCGATGCCGGGCATAACATGGTCTCCTCGGCGGTCCGGGGCAATGTCCGCCTGATCGGCGTGGTTCTCGGCGCGCGCACCAATCCGCAGCGGTCGGCGATGATGTCCAACCTGCTCGATGCCGGCTTCCAGCAGGAAGGCGTCCCGATCATGGCCCATGTCGTTCCACGGTTTTCGCCTCGCCGCGGCCATGGCGGCATGACGCTGGTTTCCGACGCTCCCATGGGCCGGCCGGCCTGGCACGGCCGCCACCGGTTGCATCATTTCGCCCGTTTCGGCGGCCTGTTCCGGACGGAGGGTGCGGTTCACCTGGCGATGGTCCGCGTTCCGGCCGGGCATGTCTGGCGTCACGGCCGCATGGCGCATATCGTCGGGGCCCGCATGCGGCGCGCGATGGCGCATGGGCATCATCTGGTGCGGCTCCGCCTGACGAGCATCGGACTGGGCGGCGGGGAGGGCTGATCCACCATCCGGGCTCTTGCGCTGAGCGCCAAGGCCACTCATTTTCGCAGACGCGACGGATCGGCGTTGCGCGGGGGCAGGTGCCATGGACGGTGAGACGGATGGAAGGCACATCATCCTTCATCCTCCGGAGCATTTCGAAGGTATGCGCGCGGCGGGCCGGCTCGCCGCCCTGACCCTGGACATGATTGCGCCGCATGTGCGCAGCGGCGTCGTCACGGCTGACCTCGACCGCCTGATCCACGAGTTCACCCTCGACCATGCCGCCGTGCCGGCGACGCTGAATTATCGCGGCTATCCCAAATCCTCCTGCATCTCGATCAATCACGTCGTCTGCCATGGCATTCCCGGCGAGCGGCGGCTCCAGGAAGGCGACATCCTCAATATCGACGTCACCTCCATCCTGAATGGCTGGTACGGCGACAGCAGCCGGATGTATGTTGTCGGCCCGGTTTCCCGCCGGGCCTCGGTCCTCATCGACGTGACCTACGAGGCGCTGCAGCGCGGCCTCGCCGCGGTTCGCCCGGGCCGCACGCTGGGCGATGTCGGACATGCCATCCAGAGCTATGTCGAGCAGCAGCGGTTTTCCGTGGTGCGCGATTTCTGCGGCCATGGCATCGGCCAGCGTTTCCACGAAGCCCCCAACATCCTGCATTTCGGCAAGCCGGGGCAGGGCATCGTGCTGCAGCCCGGCATGTTCTTCACCATCGAGCCGATGGTCAATGCGGGCCGTCCGGACGTGAAGATCCTCGACGACGGATGGACAGCGGTCACGCGAGACCGCAGCCTGTCCGCTCAGTTCGAGCACATGATCGGTGTCACGGAGGACGGATGCGAAATCTTCACCCTATCGCCGGCGGGGCTGCACAAGCCGCCTTACCAGCCAGCCGCCTGAGCCGGTCAGCGCTCGCGGCGGCCTGGCTGCTGGTCGTGGCCGGTTGGGTGTCGCCGGTCGCCAGGGCGGCCGATCCGCTGGCCTTC
>CAXTCT010000043.1:0-10991 GCA_964242565.1 uncultured Acetobacteraceae bacterium
TCCGGCCCTGCCTGTCGAGCGACACCAGCTCGCCGTCGAGCATGGCGGCCTCGGCCGGAAGGGCCGCGATCGCCCGGGCAAGCTGCGGCACCCGCGCGGTCCAGTCGAGCCCGTTGCGGGTGATCAGCCGGACCGCCTCGCCCTGCTTGCGGCAGAGCATCCGGTAGCCGTCGAACTTGATCTCGCTGATCCAGCCGGGACCTTCGGGCGGCGTCGAGACCAGGGTCGCAAGCTGCGGCGCCTGCTCCTCGGGGAGTGCCGCGCCGGCGGATTTGCGGCGTCTAGGTGAAGGCGGCACCGGCACCGGCACTTCATGTGCCGGGGGGGCGTCGTTCTTCTCCTTGATCAGCAGCCAGTTCTCGGCCTTCTCGCCGGGTTTCGGCTTGAGCCGCACCAGCACGAAGCTGCCCCGCAGCCGCTCGCCCGCGAGGTTGAACTTCATCTCGCCGCGCTCCAGATCGGCCTGCGCGTCGCCGAGCGCCTTCCAGTGGCCCCGGTCCCAGATCTCCACCTTGCCGGCGCCGTAATTGCCGGCCGGGATGTCACCTTCGAAGCTGGCATAATCGACCGGGTGGTCCTCGACATGCACGGCGAGGCGCTTGTCCTTCGGGTCCATCGACGGACCTTTCGGCACCGCCCAGCTCCACAGCACGCCGCCATGTTCGAGGCGGAAGTCCCAGTGCAACCGCCGTGCGGCATGTTTCTGCACGACAAAGACCGGCGCCGCGGCCTTGCCCGCGCCAGCATCCGCGCCGCCCGCGGGTTCCGGCGTGCGGGAGAAATCCCGCTTTTCCGCGTAGCTTCGGCCTTTCACCGGAGATCCGGCTGTCGCGGTCCGGGGTGTCGCGGTGTTGATTGACGTTTTGCGGGACATGACGGGGTTGCAACGTTGTCCGCCGCGGCGGGTTCGTTTAACCCTGTTGCCCGAACGCAGAGGGAGCTGCTCCATGGACAGCGATCAGGACAGCGCCTTGCCGGTGATCAAGACGGCCGCGGACGCCTACACCGTGGGCGCCACCTCGGTATGGTCGGAACGGCGGCTGCACACCCTGAAGCATGGCGACATGTTCGGCGTGTTCGACCAGAGCGGCAACATCCTCAACGGACCCGGCATCGCCGACGGCCTCTATTTCCGCGACACTCGCCACCTTTCCGGCTTCGGGCTGATCCTCGATGGAGTGCGGCCGATCCTGCTCTCGTCGACGCTGCGCGAGAACAACGCCACCCTGTCCTGCGACCTGACCAATCCCGACGTGACGCTGAAGTCGGGCGGCGAACTGGCGCATGACCTGCTCCAGCTGCGGCGCACCCGCTTCCTGTGGAACCAGGTCTGCTACGAGCGGCTGCTGCTGCGCAACTTCGACGTCGAGGAGCGGCTGACCAGCATCGAGATCGATTTCTTCGCCGATTTCGCCGACCTGTTCGAGGCCCGCGGCACACCGCGTCATGCCCGCGGCACGCGGGCCACGCCGGTCGTCGACGGCGACAGCGTGCTGCTTTCCTATACCGGGCTGGACCATCAGGTGCGCAGCACCCGCATCCGCTTCGAGCCGCGTCCGCACGCGCTGACCGAGACCGGCGCCCGGTTCGACATGCTGCTCAAGCCGGGCGCGCGCGTGCTGATCCATGTGGAGATCGCGTGCAATCCGGCAGCGGAAATGCCCACGCCACAGCCGTCGCAGGCTTTCCTGGTCTCGATGGTCGAGGCGCGCCGCGCGTTGCGCCTGTCCTCGGCGCGGGCCGCGGCGATCGCCTCGTCCAACGAGATCTTCAACGAGGCGATCCGGCGCTGCATCTCCGACCTCTACATGCTGGTGACCAACAAGCCGACCGGGCCTTATCCCTATGCCGGCGTTCCCTGGTACAGCACCGCCTTCGGCCGCGACGCGCTGATCACGGCGATGCAGACGCTCTGGCTCGATCCGGCCATCACCCGCGGCGTGCTGGCCTATCTCGCCAAGCACCAGGCCGAGACCGTCGATCCGGTGGCGGACGCCGAGCCCGGCAAGATCCTCCACGAGGTGCGTCACGGCGAGATGGCCGAACTCGGCGAGGTGCCGTTCCGGCATTATTACGGCAGCGTCGATTCCACTCCCTTGTTCGTCATGCTCGCGGGTCAGTATCTCGCCCGCACCGGCGACGTGTCGACCATCGCCGGCCTGTGGCCCAACATCGAGCGCGCGCTCGACTGGATCGACGCCTATGGCGACCGCGACCATGACGGCTTCGTCGAGTATGGCCGGCGCAACGAGAACGGCCTGGTCAACCAAGGGTGGAAGGACAGCTTCGACAGCATCTTCCATGACGACGGCACGCTGGCGGAGGGTCCGATCGCGCTGTGCGAGGTGCAGGCCTATGTCTATGCCGCCAAGCAGGCCGGTGCCGCGATCGCGCGCAGGCTCGGCCATGCCCCGCGCGCCCAGCGCCTCGACGAGGAGGCCGAGCGGCTGCGCATCGCCTTCAACGAGAAATTCTGGTGCGAGGAGCTCGGCACCTACGCCATCGCCCTGGACGGCCAGAAGCGCCCCTGCAAGGTGCGTTCCTCCAATGCCGGACACACGCTGATGACCGGCATCGTGCCCCAAGACCGCGCCGACCGGCTGGTGACCGGGCTGATGAGCCGCAGCTTCTTCTCCGGCTGGGGGATACGCACCATCCCCGCCGGCGAGAAGCGCTTCAACCCGATGGCCTATCACAACGGCTCGGTCTGGCCGCATGACAACGCGCTGATCGGCCTCGGCCTGGCCCGTTACGGCTACAAGGACGAGGCCGCACGGCTATTCGCCGCCCTGTACGACGCCGCCTTATATGCCGACCTGCGCCGGCTGCCGGAGCTGTTCTGCGGCTTTGCCCGCCAGCGCGGCGAGGGCCCGGTGCGTTATCCGGTGGCCTGCTCGCCGCAGGCCTGGGCCGCGGCGACGCTCCCAAGCCTGTTGCAGGCCACACTCGGACTCAGCTTCGATCCGGCCACCGCGACCGTGCATTTCGATACCCCGCGGCTTCCGGCCTTTCTCGACGAGATGACGCTCTACAACCTGTCCGTGGCCGGCAGCCGGGTAAGCGTGCATCTCTCCCGCGTGGGCGGGGAGGTGGCGATCAACGTATTGGAACGGAGCGGCGCGATCCGCGTGCAGACGACAAGCTGAGACGGGCGGGTTCGAGGGTCACCATCCGAGCCCGGGACCGAAGTCGCCGTAGCCGCCGCCGCCCCAGGGTCCCCAGCCGCCCCAGTTCCAGGCCGAATCCGAATAATCCTGGGCTGTCATCTCCTGCTCGTCGACGAGATTCTGCTGCTGGATGTGCAGCTTGTACTGCCCATAGGCCTGTTGCGAGCCTACGTACAGGCAGTCGCACACCAGCGGATCGGCATAGACGTAGGTCACGGTGTCACCCCGCACGCGACGCACAAAATGGTGCGGCGGCAGGCGGTTCAGCATCGCCTGACGCTCCGGCGTATTGGCCGGACGCTGGCTGAAGCCTGCCGCGGCGAGGCTATCCTCCTTCTGCTCGACCTGTTGCTGTGGCGTGGCGCAGGCCGCCAGCGCGAGCATGGACGCCAGTAGCGGTATTTTCGAGCGTGTTGGGATCATCGACCGTCACTCACCTGGAAGTTGCACGTGCGTATTTCGCATCCAACGCGTCGATCGCTCCAACGTTCGGCGACGATTTGCCGCGCGGGTCGAATTCGACCGCAAGCCAGGCATCGACGATCGATTTGGCCAGTTCCGGCCCGATCACGCGGGCCCCCATGGTGATGATCTGGGCGTTGTTGCTGAGCGCCGCGCGCTCGGCGGAGTAGGTGTCATGCGTGAGAGCGGCACGAATGCCGGGAATCTTGTTGGCCGAGATCGACACGCCGATGCCGGTGCCGCAGCACAGGATGCCCCGGTCGTAGCTGCCAGACAGGATCCGGCTGGCGACGCGGTCGGTCATCTCGGCGTAATATTCGCCCTCCTCGGTCGCGGATGTAGACAGGTCGGTGACATCGTGGACGCCGATCTTGTTGAGATGTTCCGTGATCACCCGGATAAGGGGCTCGCCGGCGCTGTCTCCGCCCAAAGCGATACGCATGATGATGTCTCCTATGGGTTGCGCAGGCCGTGAGCCACCGCGATGCCCGTTGCGTCGTCAAAGACATGGATCGCGTCACGCGGGATGTGAAGGATCGCGGGGCTGCCCACGCGCGCGGAGACATGACGGTCCGCCACCCCGATCAGGAACACGCGGCCGATCGCGATGCCGGCATGGCTGTGATCGCCGAGCCAATGGTTCGACAACACCTCGCCTCGCACGATCGTGACCCCCTGCGGCGAGTGCGGACCGGTCTGCCCGGAAAACTGCACCCGGTGCGGCCGGATGCCGACGCGCACGCGGGCGCGTCCGGCGAATTCATCGGACTGGCAGGCAATGCGGAACGCCGGCTCCCCAGCATCGTCGAGCACCACCAGCTCGCCTCGCGTCACCTCCGCCTTGTAGAGATTCATCGGCGGCTCGCCGATGAACGAGGCGACGAACAGGTTGGACGGGCGCTCGCGCAACTCGTCGGGTGTCGCGTATTGCTGCAATATGCCCTTGTCCATGACCGCGACACGATCCGACAGCGCCATCGCCTCGGTCTGGTCGTGGGTCACGATGACCGTGGTCATCTTGTGCAGGGTCATGTGGTCCTTGATGCGCGCGCGCAGCAGCGCGCGAAGCTGCGGTTCGAGCTGCGACATCGGCTCGTCGAGCAGATAGGCCGAGGCGTCCCGCACCAGGGCGCGCGCGAGGCTGACGCGCTGCTGCTGTCCGCCGGAGATCGAGGGCGGGTATTTCTCCATCAGCGGCCCGATCTCGAGCATGTCCGAAACCGCGTTGACGCGCTTGTCGATCTCGGCCCTCGGCGTGCGCCCGCGCAGCAGCGAGAAGGCGATGTTGTCGCGCACCTTCAGCGGCGGATACAGCGCATAGCCCTCGAAGGCCATCGCGACATTGCGTTCGGACGGCTTGAGCCGGTTGATCACGCTGTCGCCGATGCGGATAATGCCCTGGGTGACGCTCTCGAAGCCCGCGACCATGCGCAGGGTGGAGGTCTTGCCGCAGCCGGACGATCCAAGCAGAGCGATGATTTCGCCGTCGCGGATGGCCATCGACACGGCATCGACCGAGCGCTCCTTCGATCCGGGATAGATCTTGGAGACATCGTCCAGGGTGAGGGTGCTCATCGGATGCTTCCCGTCATGCCCCGTCCCATCATTTGTTCCCTGTCATATGTTTTCTGGCAGCCGGGTGCCGGACCCGGCTTCGAAGAAATGCGCGTGCGCCATGTCGAGGCTGGCCCAGGCGCGGCGGCGCCCCCTGGTCTCGCCGAACGCGGCGCCCGGGCTGGACCCGGTCCCGGATCGGGGGCCCGATTGCGCGGTGCTCGCAAAGATCTCGGTGCCGTCATCGGCGCGCAGCAGCATCACCTGGCGATCGTTCAGGGGCGTCACGGCGTCGATCTCGACGGGCAATGCGCCGGGCTGCTCGTCGAGGCTGACCGCGATATCCTCCGGCCGGATACCGAGCACGCAGCCCTGGCCGCCGCGCCCATGCAGCGCGCCCTCCGGAAGCGCGATGCGCTTGGCCGCCACGCGCAATCCATGCTCGCCATCGCGCGCGGCGGTGAGCAGGTTGATCGGCGGATCGCCGAACAGGCGCGCGATGTTGCTGCTCGCCGGACGGTTATAGATCAGTTCCGGCGTGCCGATCTGGGTGAAGCCGCCATCCGCCAGCACGGCGATGCGGTTGCCCAGCGCCATCGCCTCCTTGTAGTCCTGGGTCACATAGATCACCGTGGTGTCGCGCTCGCGCAGCAGCCGCGGCAGTTCCAGCCGCATCTCGTAGCGCACCTTGGCGTCCACGTTGCGCAGCGGATCATCGAGCAGCAGCACCGAAGGCTCGGCCACCAGCGCACGCGCCAGCGCCGTGCGCTGCTTCTGGCCGTTGGACAGCGCCTTGGGCAGATGCGACAGCACATGGTCGATGCGCAGCAGCCCGGCCGCCGCCTGAACCTGCCGGTCGACCGCCGCCTGCGCCAGCCGCCGGCTGCGCAGCGGGCTTGCGATATTCTCGAACGCGGTCATGTGCGGATACAGCGCGAAATTCTGGAAGGCCATGCCGATATCGCGCCGGTCCGGCTCGTCGTGGGTGATGTCGCGCCCGTCGATGACGATGCGTCCGGCATCGGGCGGCACCATGCCGGCGATCAGGCGCAGAAGCACCGTCTTGCCCGACCCCGATGGTCCGAACACGACCAGGAACTCGCCGCGCTCGACCGAGAAGGACAGATCGCCGATGACCCTGGTGCGCCGGTAGGACTTGCTCAGCGAATTGACCTCGAGGAACGACATGATGCTTTCCTTCCCCTCAACCCTTGATCGCGCCGAGGGACAGGCCCTCGACCAGGTAGCGCTGCGTGAAGATGGCCAGCACCAGCGTGGGGATCACCGACAGCACCAGCGCCGCCGCGATCTGCCCGTACTCGATGCCCGAGGCGGTGATGAAGGCGAGCGCGCCCACCGTCACCGGCTGCACCGAGGACGAGCCCAGGATCAGCGCGAAGATGAAGTTGTTCCATGCGAAGATGAACGACAGCAGCGCCGCCGCCGCGATCCCCGGCCGTGCCAGCGGGATCGATATCTTGAAGAAGGTGGCCAGCCAGCTATGCCCGTCGAGGCGATAGGCCAGCTCGATATCCTCCGAGACATCCTCGAAATAACCGCGCACGATCCAAAGCACCAGAGGCAGCGTGATGAGCTGATACACCCACACCAGCCCGAAATAAGTGTCGTACAGCCCGATCGCCTGGAAATAATTCAGCAGAGGCAGCAGCACCAGCAAAGGCGGGGCGAAGCGGAAGGACAGCAGGGTGAAGGCCATGTCGTCGGCGCCGCGGAATTTATAGCGCGCGAAGGCATAGGCCGCCGGGACGCCCAGTATCAGCGAGACCGCCACCGAGCAGACCGACAGGATCACGCTGTTCAGCAGGTTGTGCATATAGTCGATCTGCACCTCGCCCGAACTCGTCGAGAGATGTCCCGAGATCAGCGCGGTGTAGTTGCGCAGCGTCGGCGCGAAGAAGGGCGACGGCGGCGAGCGCAGGATGTCGATATTCGTCATGAACGACATCAGAATGACCCACAGCAGCGGGAACAGGAAAAAAATCCCGACCGCCACCATCAGGACAATGCGCAACGCGCGGAAGACCTGTGAATTCATGATCCGGTTCCTCCCTATGCCGCGCCATGCGCGCGTTCGCGCAGCCGGGTCCAGTTCTTCATGAACACGAAGGTCAGCGCATAGGTGATCGCCCACAGCACGATCAGGATCGCCGAGGCGCGGCCGATGTCGGTGAAGGTGAAAGCCTGCAGATAGGCCTGCACCTGGAACACCAGAAGGGTATCGCCGGGACCACCTTGCGTCATGGCATAGATGATGTCGAACTGCTGGATGCTGTCGAGCATCCGGAACAGGCTCGCGGTCAGGATGTAGGGCAGCAGCATCGGCAACAGGATGCGAAAGAACACGAAGCTGCCTGGCACGCCGTCGAGCTCGGCCGCCTCGAACGGCTGCCGTGGCAGTCCGCGCAAGCCCGCCAGCAGCAGAATGGCGATGAAAGGCGTGTAGACCCAAACATCGACCAGCACGACCGTGAACAGCGCGCTGCCCGGCGAGGCGCCCCAGCGGAAGTCATGCACGCCGAGCCGCGAGACCAGGTACGACAGCACGCCGAAATTGGCGTTCGTCATCAGCTTCCACATCAGTGCCGCGATCGCGGGCGCCACCATCAGCGGCAGGATGAGGAGGATGGATAGCAGGTTGGTCAGGATCGAGCGGCGCCAGAGCAGCATCGCGATGCCAAGGCCCAGCAACAGCTCGACGCCCACGGTCAGCACGGTGTAGGCCAGCGACACATAGACCGTGTGCCAGAAGCCGGCATTGCCGAACAGGGCGATGAAGTTGCCAAGCCAGATGAAGCGCCGGCCCGCCGGGAACGCCAGGTTGTAGCGCTGCAACGCATAGGTCACGGCGGTGAAGAACGGGATCAGGATGGCGATGCACACCAGCAACGCCGGCAGGCTGAGCAGATACGGAAGCACACGCGCCGAGACGTTGAAGCGGCGCTTGGTATGGATGGCGGGAAGCGTCGTGGCGTCCATCGGCGGGTTTCCTGTGTGGCAGGCGAGGGCTTCGCCCCGGACCCGCTGGGGCCTAAACCCCAGGCCCCGTTTGGTCAGAAGATCTCAAAGGCGAGCCGTTGACGGAAGCACGGGACATGGTCCCGTGGCCTGCTCAATCCGTGATGCCGGCGCTGGCAAGTTGCGCCTTGATGTCGCTGGCCAACTGGTCGAGGCCGTCCTCGACCGAGACCTGGTTGGAATACATCTTCTGCAATGCGGCCGCCCAGTTGGTGGTCACGTTGAAGAACAAGGGCTGCGGCGTGAAATAGATTTTCGCGCCGGGCGAGGATTGCGCGAATTGTTCGAGATATCCCGGATAGCCTTCCATGTGGGTCTTGAAGTCCTGGTTGTCCCACACCGCCTGGCGCGTCGGGTCGATCAGGTTGGCCGTGGTGGCGCCGAGCGTCAGCTGCTGCGTGCTGGTGGCCCACTGCATGAGTTTCCAGGCGGCGGGCTGCCTGCGCGAGAAATTGCTCATCGCCAGCGACCAGACCCAGATGTTCGGTGTCGGCCGGCTGGCCTCGGGGTTCGGGGTGAAGGCGTGGTAGACGATGTTGCCGGCTTCCTTGGTTCCCTTCTCCTGGAAATAGGCCGCGCTGTCGGCGTCATAGATCATCGCCGAGGTGCCGCCGCCGAGATCGTTGGCGACCTCGTACCAGGTGTAGGTGGTCCAGTTCTTGGGACCGCCCTTCTGCATCATCTCGATCCACAGCTTGGTGAATTTCTTCGCCTGCGGGCTGTTCATCGCCGGCACCAGCTTGCCGCTCGAAGTGTCGAAATCCTTCGCGCCGTAATTGGTGTAGGCCGACAGATAGCCGGCATGGATGGTGGCCCAGGAGCGGCTGCCACGGGTGCCGATGCCGTATACGCCCGGGACATCCTTGGAGATCTTGGCCGCCATCTCGATCAGGTCGGGCAGGTTCTTCGGCGGCCCCATGTGGACCGCATCGAGAATGCGCTTGTTGTAGGCGATCGAGTTCAGCTCCCACGCCCAGGGCAGCGCCCATTGCTTGGCGGCTCCCGTACCGACCGCCTGGCCGGGCACGCCGCTCCAGGCGGTCGCGGCGCGCAGGTTGGGAAGGATGCCGTCCCAGTTATAGTCCGGCGAGGTCTCCGCGGGATCGTGGATGAATTTGTTCAGGTCGACCAGCCATCCCGCCGGGCCATATTGCCAGGTCTGGTAGGCCCCGGTCATGAACAGGTCGTAGGAAGTGGATCGGCTGGAAAGTGCCGCGGTGACCTTGTCGAAATAGACATCCTCGGGGAACACGTCGTAGGTGACGTCGATGCCGGTCAAATCCTTGAAATTGCCGATGTTGTGCAGCATCGCGTCGGTGTACGGGTGCTTGTTGAGCAGCAGCTTGATCGCCTGGCCCTTCTGCGCCTGCCACTCATAGGAACTGGCGGCAAGGGCGGAGGTCTGCATGCGGTTGAGCAGGGTGGTGGCTGCCGCGGCGCCGAGCCCGTATTGTCCGGCGCGGGTCAGGAGCTCCCTCCGGCCCATGCCGCCCTTGGCGAAGTTCGTGAGCGTGTCGTTGATCTTGTCGACCATAAATCGTTTCCCCGGATGTGTCGTTTTTGGATCAGGATCGGCGGTCAGGCTTCGTGGCGATCAGGTCGGGATCAGCACGATCTTGATCGAGCCCTCGCCCTTTCTCATCAGCTCGAAGCCGTGGGCGAACTCGCTGAGCGGCAGCGCGTGCGTGACCACGCCCTCTGTCGGCAGACGGCCGTCACCGATGGCGGCAATGGTGAGCGGGTAGCAATAGGGTCCCAGATGCGCGCCATACAGGTCGAGCTGCTTGCGGTCGCTGATGATCGACCAGTCCGCCGTGACCTCATGGCCGAACACCGAGAATTCGACGAAGCGGCCGAGCTTGCGGATCATGTTCAGGCCCTGGGTGACGCTGGCCTCGTGGCCGGTGGCCTCGATATAGACGTCGCAGCCATAGCCTTCGGTCATGTCCTTGACCGCACGTACCACGTCCTCCTTGAACGGGTTCATGACGATGTCGGCGCCGAACTTGCGGGCGAGGTCGAGGCGATCCTGCTTGCCGTCGAGCACGATCAGCTTGGACGGGTTCTTCAGCCGCGCGGCGCCGACCATGCCGAGCCCGAGCGGCCCGGCGCCGGACAGCACCACCACGTCGTCAAGCTGGATCAGGCCACGGTTGACGGCGTGAACGGAGCAGGCATAGGGCTCGACCAGCACCGCCTTTTCCATCGGGATGGAGTCCGGCACCTTGTAGGTGCGGCTTTCCTTGGGAAAGCGCATGTATTTCGCCATGGCGCCGTTGACGTTGTTCTGGAAGCCATAGACGTCATGGCGCTCGCACATCCAGTATTCGCCGCGCGTGCAATAGCGGCAATGCTCGCACGGCACGATCTGTTCGGAGATCAACCGGTCGCCGAGCTTGAACTGGCCGCGCCGGGCCACGTTCTCGCCGATCTCGACGGCGTGGCCGATGAATTCGTGGCCGGGGATCATCGGCGGCTTGACGTAGCGCTGCTGGCCCTTGCCGTCGCCCCAGAACGACGGCGCGCCGCCAAAGGTCTTGATGTCGCTTGCGCAGATGCCGCAGGCCTCGACCTCGATGATGATGTCGTCGGGGCCGGCGCGCGGGACCGCGACGTCCTCGATGCGATAATCGCCTGGCGCATAGGCGACGATTGCGGTCATGCGCTCGGGCAGGCCGACCCGCATGTCGGCGCCGGGATGAGAAAGCGTGTCCATCGATGTTTTCCTCTCGATGCGGTCAGGCGGTCTTCAGCCGGGTCAGCAGGCCCTGC
>CAXTCT010000044.1:0-10897 GCA_964242565.1 uncultured Acetobacteraceae bacterium
GCGCGTGTTTTGGGTACACGAGGCCGCCGGTTCGAGTCCGGCCGCCCCGACCAGGTCGAACAAGGGAGGCCAGCCGGTCATGCGCGCGCGTATCTTCAAGGAGCCGAGAGCGACGCCGCAGTCGGGCCACGCCAACTCGCATGACTGGATCGTGGAATATGGCCAGACGACGCCGCGCCGGACCGATCCGTTGATGGGGTGGGTCGGCAGCGGCGACACCCAGAGCCAGTTGCGGCTGAAATTCCCGACCCGGGAAGACGCCGTCGGCTACGCCGAACGCGAAGGCATCCCCTACGATCTGGAACTGCCGACGCCGCGCATACGCAAGCCGAAAGCCTATGCCGATAATTTCCGCAGCGACCGCGTCCAGAACTGGACACACTGAACCGCCTTCCCCGCGCGCCCTTAGCTCAGTTGGATAGAGCAATAGCCTTCTAAGCTATGGGTCACTGGTTCAAGTCCAGTAGGGCGCGCCAACTTCCCCTCCCCGGGGTAGCCGGTCAACTCGCCTCTGGCGCAAAGCTATGATAGCTTTTCCCATCCTCTTCAGAGCGAGGGAGGCTGGTTGGGGTTGTCGACATGCTGCCAAAAGTCGCCGTGGTCCTGTTTGTCAAGGACGAGTTCCCTGATTTCTGCGGCTGGCTCGCCTGGTATTTCTCCATCGGCGTCGACACGATCATCGTCCATGACGATCACTCGACCGACGGCACCTGGGAGGCCGCCGTGGCGGCGTCGCGCTGTCTCGATGTGCGGCCTTTCCGCACCGATCTCGCAATCCAGCCTTTCACCGCGCGGCAGAAGGACGTGTATCTCGGCGCCGTGAGGCAATTCCGCGATGAATTCGACTGGATCGGTTTTCTGGATGCGGACGAATATCTCTATCTGCGCGAACGGACGGATCTGCCGACCTTCCTGGCCCGCTTTCCCGAGGCCGGCGCGGTCGCCTTCAGCTGGTGCATCTATGGCAGCAACAGGCATATCCTGAAGCCGGCCGCCTCGACGGTCGAAGCCTTCACGCGACACTCGCTTGCGAGCTTCGGTCACAATCGGAGCGTCAAGTCGTTCGTTCGCCCCAGGCTCGTCATCGACCAGTGGCGCGATCCGCATACCTTCGAGATTGGCGGGGCACCCTATCTCGACCCGCAAGGCCGTCCCGTGGCTTGGGGCGGTCCGGGCGCCATCGGGCATGACCCGGACTGGTCCGTGGCCAAGCTGATGCATTTCATTCCGCGCAGCATGGAACATTTCGTCGACCGCATTCGCAGGCGCTCGGACCTGCGCGGACACAGCAATGAATATTGGAACGTCTTCAACATGAACGATGTGGAGGACCGCGAACCCTTGAAGCTGCTGCCCGGAACAAGGCCTTTCCAGGCCATGATCGACCGCGAAATCATGAGCAGCTACGCGGCCATCCTGGCCACGACCCGGCTTGAGGATGACGACATCGTGCCGGCCGTCGTTGGCGAGCGGGAAGATCCGGGGGTCTGCCTGGTCAGGACCGGGTCCGGCACGATGCTGGCGCGCGACAGCAACAACCGCCTGGTTCATCTTGCCGAGGCCGATCTATCCGATCGCGGCTGCAGCAGGGTCGTTGCCGTTTCCGGTTCCAGCCGGCCCGCGACGATCATCCTGCTCGCGCCAGGCCGGTCCGGCCCGCTCGGCGTTGCGAATGATCCCCGTCTGTCGAGCATACTGGCCTACCACGCCGAAGCTGGGCCGGAGAGCGGAAAGATACGGCTGAGGAACCCGCGCACGCGCCGCTATCTGACGGCGTTGCCACCCGATCCGTCCGGGATCGGCCAGACCTCCGGCGATCGCGGCGAGGCGAATGCCTGGGAGACATTCGAGCTCGTGCGGACAAAGCAGGCGGAAGACGCGGGACCGGCGCTGGGGTTCGCCTCGCGCCTGGTGGAGGATGCGCCTGCGGTCGGGACGCTCATCGCCATGGCACGGGAGGGTGCGGACCCGATGATCTGCGCCGCTGCGATACAGCTTCTCTCCGCCGAGCAACGCAAACAGCTGGACCGCCGGGTGCCTCCGGTGCTGCCGTCCTGGGTCTGAGCCGACGCCCCTAGCCTTTGGCTTGCGTCCCGGCACTCGTCTTCCAGCTTCCTTTCGCATCACGAAAGACATTCATCCCGGAGCCGCTGCCTGGCTTTTCGCCGGGAGCCAGGCAATCGCTGCAAAAGAAACTCTCCCCCGCCGCGGCGGATTTCGGAAGCTGCCGGTAGGGCAGAGAACGGAACGAAACCCCGCCTGCCTCGTCGATGGTCAATCCGGTCCCACCTCGTGTCATGATGGCGACGCCGCCGGGATGTCCGGGCGGGTTGAACGTGACCCGGCCCATCATGGACCCCGCCTTGGCGTCGCCGATGTCGCCATCGACGATCAGCCCGACATTCAGCGAGACGTATCTCCAGCCCTGGCCCGGACCCGATCTCTGTCCCCAGGTCACGACGCGCAGGCGGTTGCCTTCCGCCTCGGTCACGGATTCCAGGGTTTCGGTTCTGGTGTCCTTGCCACCGGCCCAGGCTGGGACACCGGTGTTGCCATCGACATGCAGCGTGGTGCCGTCGATCTCCGTGGATGCCGGACTTCCGGTCAGGCGCAGGATCTTCTGTATGCCGTCGCCGCCCAGAAGCAGGTCGTAGCTGTCGGCGGCCGGACGGACCGGATGTTCGCTGCTGCTTCCCTTGTTGATGACGGTGTGCGGCGAGTAGTTTATGGTCATGCCATGGAACGACGCCTCGTAATCCGAGAGCGCCGCATTGTACATGTCGAGTTCCAGACCCTCGAAACGATGGGCGAGGCTGGTGGTCGGGATCCCCGCATCGTCCCGCGTTGGATCATATCCCATGACCCAGACATTGAGGAATTGCTTGGTCGGTGCGCCGAACAGGGCCGTCCTGGTCGGGTAACGGGTCCAGTGCGTGTCGAGCCTGTCACCGGGGATCTGGCCGCCCTGCGCCCGATGGCCGCCGATCACGGTCCAGCCGATCACGTCGATGGAGGATCCATCGCTGGCCCAGCCATCGACGAAGGCGCTGTACGTGTTCATCAGCGGGACCAGCGGCGACAGGCCCGGCGCAGGAGCCGCAACGGTCGGATCCACGCTGTTGGTCGTGACATTCATCCCGTAGCGGAGCTGGGCGAGCTGGGCCGGGGACAGCGATGGATGCGGATAAAGGTGATGCGCGTCATAGCCGACATCATGCAGGATCAGGCGCGCATCGGACGAATGGGTGAGCGAATAAAGATTGACGGCTTCCGTGTCGGGATAGGCCGATAACGGCCCGAGCGGACCCGCCCCATCGCCGCGTTCGAGCGACGCGCCAATTCCGTCCCGGGCGGATTCCCGCCTCTTGGCGTCGTCATAGATCGAGAGGGCCGCGGCGGAATCGTAATTGCCGTAGGGCGACGCATGGATGGTCAACGACGAGGGAGCGCCACGGGCATGGAGCGGCGCGCCCTGCCCGGGATAATCGGTTGCCGACGCGCCTCCAAGCTGCAGCGAGTCAGGATCGATGCCCCATTTCCTGTCATCATAGCCGACAGGAAAGAAGGCGGCGGTCAGCGCCCCGTCCGCCGCGTTGCGGAGCTGGAACGACTTGCCCTGGAACGTCAGCGTGCAGCGACGCCTGAGCCCGGAGGCCTGTCCGCCTCCAGGCCCGGATGACGCCGCGGCACAGTCCTGCTGCATGATGCGGCCAGGATCGGGCAATGTCGGCTGATCGGCACGGGCGGATGCCGCCAGAACGACAGGAAGGATCAGGGACATCCCAAACCGCCTCGTTTTTGAGACGAACCGGCGAGCATGCGGCATCGGGCCTACTCCGCGTGGCGGAAATGACAGGCAACGCCGGCGGCTCGAGCCGCCGCCATTGACGGGCTTCAAGCGGCTACCCATGCTGAAGGCGGTGGCCAGGGACCAGGTGTCATGCAGGATTTTCCGATAAGGCTGTGGTTCAAGGGCAATCCTGGCAACATCGCCATGATGTACATGACCGCCTTGAAGCTCAAGAAGACGTTGGGGTTCGGCAAGGTGATCAACACCTCGATCCCGATTTTCGGGATCGAGCTCGAAGACCAAAATCTCGGCGGCCTCATCGGCCTGCACGACACGCTGAGTTGCAACCAGGCCAGCCGGGGCCTGATGGCGTTCGACGCCTACAGGGACATCATCGAACGCTCTTCGGCGGCCTTTCTCAGCATGGAAGGCTTCTATCAGCATGTCGGAAATTTTCCGCATCCCGGAGAAGTCGATTATGAGGAAATCTTCATCGCCGATGCGCAGTCCGAACATGGCCGCGCCGATGAACTCGTCATCAGCATAAGGGGAGGCGACATCCTCGATGCGATCCACAAAGACTACACGATGATCCCCATCGAGTTCTATGATTTCCTGATCCGCAAGACCGGGTTGAAGCCCTTGTTCTTTGGTCAGCTCGGCAACAATCCATATTGCGAGGCGCTGCGGACCCGCTTTCCCCACGCCCGGTTCATCACCGGCAGCAATCCGCGTTCGGACTTTAACTTCCTGCGCAAATCCATTCATATCGTCCCGAGCGTCAGCACCTTCTCATGGCTTGCCGCCTGGCTCTCCAGAGCCGAGAAGATCTATCTGCCGTTGACCGGACTGCTCAATCCGAACCAGCACAAGGGCTCGTTCCTGGTTCCGAGAGATGACGCCCGCTACGAGTTCTTTCTGTTTCCAACGAATTATGCCCTGCATGTCGATCGCTACACGGAGTATCTGGGACCGGTCTCCGGGCTCTGGACCCAGGTTTCGGGTCAGCGGCTGGACGACATCTGCGCGCCAAGGCCCCGAACCGAGAAGAACATCGGATCCTACCTCCGGATCTTCAACGAGAAGGACTATGTCGAGATGTATCCCGACAGGACCCAACTGCGCGACCGTTTCGGTTTGTGCGGATTGGTCAATGATTACCTGAGCAACGGCTTCATCCAGGGGCGGCAACCCTGCAGGCTCGATGTGTCATGGTACGCGCGTCAATATCCGGCCGCGGCAATGGATGTGTCCAATAATCTATATTATGACGAGATGCACCATTATTCCGAGGTCGGCCGCTCCATGGGCTATGTCCCGACCGCCCCGGACTGACGGTCCGGCCGCTTCACGGGACAGAGATATTCTGTTCCGATTTGGGACTGAATAGAATGGGTGGCTCTGGCACGACCGGTTCGGGTTCCGTGTCACGGAGGGCCGGTCATGCAGCCGATGAAGATTGCCGCTATCCTGTTGCTCGCGACGACCGGTCTGGCGCGCGCGCAAAGCCAGAGCATGTCGTCGATTACCGTCAATGGTCCAGGGCCCGATAATTTCTCCAACGACGGCGGCCCGCCGCGGCTTTCGTTGTTCCCCGCGACGCCGATGACAGGGGATGCCTACACCTCGCCGGACTCCCTGCAGCTCGGTGGAAGTGCCGAGTGGGCCAGCGGCCAGTTGACGATCAGGGGCGCGCCGTACGGGTATTATGACACGGGCGCGCTGCTGTCGATGGCGACCACGGACGCGCCGCTGACGAACATGCGGGCGGGCATCGCGTCGGGCTATAACAGCGGTCCCGCGGCGATGGCCACGGACACCGATTTCGACATGGTCAGCCTCTACAACCAGACCATCGACATGCCGCCGCGCATCGCCGCCTCGTCGGCCATCACCAATTCCGATGGGGTGGCCCGGTCGGTCACCTACACCGCGACCACGGTCAATTTCAGCCCGGCCTTGTCCGCGGCCCAGATCGCGCTGCTGCGGCGCTCCATGTGGGTGCTGACCAACAGCATCGACCTGCGGGTCACGGCCGCCTCGCTGGCGCTGACGCCGTCCGCCCTGGCCAAGATCACCATCGGCGACGCCATCACCTTGTCCTCCACCGCAACCATGCCGGCCGGGATCACGGCGGGCCAGACCTATTACGCGATGGTCGAATACGGAAAGCTCTATCTCGCCGCCTCCGCCGCCGCCGCGGCGGCGGGAACACCTGTCGCGATCACGTCGGCCGGGTCTGGCACGATCACGGTGGCGGATGTCACCTCGGCGACGAGCGCCACCGCGACGGTCAGCCTCTATATCCCTCCGGTCACCATGTTGCCGGCGGTGAATTATTACGGCAGCACCATCAGCAGCTGGGCGGCCGACGGCAGCTCCATCACCGTCGCGGGCTGGACCGTGCCGGGCCAGGGCAACGCCGCCGCCGGTCAGGTTCCACCGGTCGCCGCCGCCAACCTCGACATGAGCCGTTCGACCTACACGGCACCCGCGGTCTTCATCGGCGGGCCGACCAAGGCCTTCCTCAACAACTGGGTGCAGATCTACAGTCCCGACCCGAGCAGCTCGCCCGACGTCAATGGAGGCGCTCCCTATGCCGTGCCCAACAACCATGACAGCCATATCAGGCAATTCGAGGGGCTCGAGCTCGACCAGCTGAACTACAGCACGCTGGATTATGATGCGAGCTTCCACGGCCTGACGATCGGCTACAGCCCGCTCGGCACGGTAGGCTACGGCACCAGCGCGGCGCACAGCGTGCTGCCGACCTCGGACAGCTATGACATGATGCTGGCCGGGGTCATGCCGAACATGCTGGAATTCGACGAATCTCCGACCTCCAACCTGATCAAGGCCACGGCCCTGCTGGTCAAGGGCGACGCCAGCGTAGCACCCGCCATCAGCAGCACCAGCGAGATGATGGAGGTCTCCAAGCTGATCGACTATAACAACCTGCGTCTCATGAGCTGGGTGCAGCGCGACGCCCTCGGCACCGGAGTGAATTATGGTTCGCTGCGCATCGGCCTGATGGTCGACGGCACGCAGGGAAATCTCGACGGCTCGTTGCAGGGACAGATCGTCTTCAACCCGCAGGGCTATTCCGGCGGCATCGGGTTCTGCGGCTACAACGCCCATTGCAATCTTTTTGTGCAGGGAGACGGGAATGTCTCCCTTGGCAATGGCAGCGTCCTCATCATGCGCACGCCGACCGGGGGCCTCGGTGGAACGATCAACACCGATGCCGCCGGCGATACCGTGGTGGGGGGAACGTTGGTCACGAGCAGCGCGATCAATGCCGGCGGCGGCGTCAATGTCACCGGCGGCAACCTCGCGGTGACCAACAACATCAGCGCCAACGCCATCTACTCGCAGAACCAGATCGAGATCGGACGCTCCGCCTCGCTGTGGTTCCAGACCTCGAAAGGGACCATCGCCGGAACCATCAGTTCGGATGACAGCGGCGACGTGCTGTTCGGGACCCAGGTCGGCGGCGGCGGGGTCATTTCGCAGATGCCGCTGACTGCCCAGAACGGGTTGACCGTCAGCGGCAACGCCACCCTCAGCGGCAACGCCTCCGTCAGCGGCGGCCTCACCGCGGGCGTCGCCACCATCACCAACAGCCTGACGGCGAACGCCCTCTACTCGAAGAACCAGATCGAGATCGGGCGGTCCGCGTCGCTCTGGTTCCAGACATCGACAGGGACGATCGCCGGGACATTCAGTTCCGACGACGGCGGCGACGTGTTGTTCGGAACCCAGGTCGGCGGCGGCTCGGCAATCTCGCAGATGCCTTTCGTGGCCCAGCAGGGCATCAAGGTCTCCGGGGGCACCCTGGCCAGTTCCGTGCCGGTCCAGTTCGCCGCCTACAGCTATGCCGCCTTGCCCCCGCTCGGGACGGCCGGCCGCCAGGTGTTCTGCACCAATTGCCGGAGGCCTTCCGAAGCCGCCGGCGCGGGCACCGGAATGATGGTGTTCGACAACGGCCATTCGAATTGGATCTCGATGGCGGGCACCATCGCCGCGAACTGAGGATTTTCGACGACGGCACCATCCTGTGCTTGCGTGGGATCCGCCCCGGATGCAGGATCATGCCCATGAAATGGTATTTCTCGATTACCGAGGAGACGCTGACCGCGGACGAGGATCATGGCTTCATCGACATGATCCGCGCGGCGGTCGCCTCGGCCGGGGCCAACACGACACTCAGGCCGCATATGCTCTATGACGGCCACGAGGGCCTCTTCACCGACGAGATGCGTCGCGCCGGCGTGAGCGTCATTCGCCACCGGATCTCCTTCTACGACCAGCTCGAACGTGCCCAGAAACGTCTGCGCCCGGATCTGCCGAACTATATGCGCACGGCCGCCGGCGCGTTTCTTCGCCTCGATATCCCGATGGTCGAAAGCCAGGATGAGTTCGTGCTCTACACGGACTGCGATGTGATCTTCCTCTCCGACCCGGCGATGCAGGATTTTCAACCGGCGACCTTCGCGGTCGCGTCGCAATCCGATCTCTACGGACATCACAAGGAGCTCAATTCCGGCGTCATGCTGATGAATGTCGGACGTCTCCGCCGCGACCTTCCGGCGCTGCTCGATTTCGGCTGCGACATGATCCACACGATGCACGGCTATGATCAGGAATTCCTGCGCGTCTTCTACAATGGGAAATGGGACCCGCTTTCGCCAAAATACAACTGGAAGCCGTACTGGGGCATCGATCCGGTGGCGAGGATCGTGCATTTCCACGGGCCCAAGCCGGCCGCCGCCCGCAAGCTGATCAGGGACGAGAGCTACCGCCGGGATGATCCCGTCTTCCAGACCTGGCGCAACCTGTTCTTCCAGAACCCGGATGGCTATCGGCATTATCTCGAGCGGTGGGACAGCTTCAGGCCGTAGACGCAACCGGCCCGAACACCGTTTCATGAGCGGGTGCCGATCTCGTTCCGTAGGCGCACCGCATGCCTGATGGCTTTCCAGGCGGGAGATCGGTATCCGTGCGATGTCGATCGTTGCGCCAGGCGGCTGATTGAGGTTTTTCGCGGGAATGCATCATGGTTTTCTCCGGCCCGGCGAGGCCCGCCGGTCGATCTTGCGCAAACCGACAGGCTAGAGGCCCCAGATGCAGAACCGGAACGCGATGATCACGGACGAGTGCGACCTGGTCGTTCAGGAAGCGCTGCTGGTCCAGGAAGGCGGCTTTCACGTCCGTATCGCCGGCATGCTCGTGCCCTTGCTGATGCACGGGTCGATCGTGCCGCATTTCCTGCCGGGCTGGAGGGCGTCCCACCTCTATACCGGCTTCGCCCCCTTGTTCCTGCTCGAACTCGTCCATGACGACGGACGCACCGCGACCTGGTTCCTGGACCACCGGATGCATCACCGGGGCGACAATCTGGAAATGCTGGACCCCAGCCTGATCAGCCTGCTGCGCCTCAAGGCGGTCCCGGTCCTGAACAGCCTGTTGCACACGACGCTCCATCAATGCCAGCCGGCGCTGGACAAGGGCAGCATGGCATTCCTGAGCCTGAATGCGGCGACCAGACGATCCATCGCCTTGAACTGCCTCGATCTTCTGCTGTGTCCTCCGGTCGTCTTCCTGGCCGAGCAGCTGATGCCCGCCTCGCTGCTGTTCCGCGGCGAAGGCGAGAACGCCCTGCGGGTGATCAGCCGCACCCACCTCGCCGCGGGTCTGGCCGAGGATTTCCAGGATCGTCTGCGCGTGGCCTTCCGGGACGGCGTGCTGGCCTGGCCCAGCCCGGTCGACGGGGTCATCCTGCAGGCCCAGGGCTGCTTATGCTTCGACGATTTCCACTTCGCCTACCGGTTCGCCGATCGCCGCCACGGCCTCGTGTTCTTCGTGATGGTGGCGGGGCATTACTCAAGCATCGGCGGCATGTGGTTCCCGTCGCTCGGGCTGATGGTCAGCCATGACCAGGCCGGCGCGGGCCTCGCCCATTACATGCTCCGGCACATTCCGTACTGGTGTGCCACCCATTCATGCCAATATGGATCGACGCTGGTGCCCTATCTGAGGCGCGGCACCGCACGCTTCGCCAGCGTCCTGCGCGGCCGTCCGGGCGTGCATATCGGCCACCAGCTCTGGAACGAGCTCAGCGGGATCGACCATCTGCTCGAAACCGGGCCCGAATTACTGCCCGAATGGATCGTGCTCCATGCGTCCGACGGCATCGAGCTGTATGGCCCGATCGACGAGCTGTTTCCCGCGCTGAAGGGCCGGGTGAACCGGGATCTGGCCGACATCCCGGCGCTGATCGGCTACCTCTATGCCGAAGGGATCATGATCGTGCGCGTCACCCGCGAGCATGTCTCGGCACGCCTGCGCACGCGCATCCTCGAGCGGGCGCGGACCAGTGCCGCGTCCCATCAGGCGCGCGGCATCATCGGCGCGGAGGGAACGGCGGTGCTGCTCGGACTGAGGGTCGAGAACCGCACCCTGGTCGACCTCGCGTCGTTCCTGATCGAACTGGTCGGCTTCATCGTCGCCCGCTTCCCCGGCATCGTGCTTGTGCTTGACGGCCATAATGCCCGCGGCCAGGCGGATGACGGCCGCGTCATCGAAAGCCACGGCGAATCTCGCGCGGGCCGCCGGCCGGTCGACGTCGAACATGATCTGGTCGCCATCCTGCGCGAGCGCTTCAGCGCCAGTCCGGTGACGATCATCGACACGATCGGTCAGCCGGTCAGCGTCAGCCTCGCCTGGACAGATTGTTGTGACTGCTTCGTCTCGGTCTGGGGCGCGAGCCTGGCGAAATACCGCTGGGTCTGCAACAAATCCGGCCTCGTCGTCAGCAGCCGTCACAACCTGCTGCATCGCGCCGATCTGCATATCTATGACGCGCCGCTCTACATGGAGGCGCCAAGCCCGTTGGAATTCGCCGACCCCGAGCTGGTGACCGACCGGCCCGAGGCGCCGCTGCTGGTCGATGTCGAGCCGGGGAACCGCTCGTTCTTTAATTTCGAGCTCGACCGGAGCGGGTTGTTTCCACGCATCGGCCGGATGATCGAGAGGAGCAAGGCGCCCCGGTCCTAGCCGAATTTCTTCGGCCGCGACCTGAAGCGGAAGCGCGCCATCATCGCCGAG
>CAXTCT010000045.1:0-10893 GCA_964242565.1 uncultured Acetobacteraceae bacterium
GGCGACGCGCTCGACCCGCACCGGACGTGCCCGCGCGGTCAGCCGGTGCAGCCGGGGCGCGGCCGGATCGCCCTTCCCCTCGCGCAGGCTCAGATGGCGCACCTCGTAGACCCAGAGCGAATGGCCGCGCGCCTGCGCCTCCAGCATCAGCGCGAAGCTCGAGTCCGCGTCGATATCCACGGTCTCGATCGGGTCCATCTGGACGGCGATCTTCAAGGGCGGTCTGTTCAAGGCGGCAAGCTCCTTCAGGGCGATGGATAGCGGATCGCGGTGATCTCGACGAGCACCGGCCCGCGCGGGGTCTCCATGCGCACCTCGTCGCCCACGCGCCGCTGCATCAAGGCGCGCGCGGCCGGCGAGGCCAGGCTCACCTCGCCCTTCGACAGATCGGCCTCGTCCACGCCGACGATGGTGACCACACGCTCCTCGTCATCCTCGCCGACGAAGCTGACCGTGGCGCCGAAGAACACCTGGTCGCGACGCGTCTGCGCCGCCGGATCGACGACCCGCGCCGTGTCGATGCGCTTGCCGAGGAAGCGCACCCGCCTGTCGATCTCGCGCAGCCGTTTCTTGCCGTAGAGATAATCGCCGTTTTCCGAGCGGTCGCCATTGCCTGCCGCCCAGGACACGATCTCGACGATCCTCGGGCGTTCCTCGCGCATGAGTTGGCCATATTCGGCCCGCATGCGCGCGACCCCCGCCGGCGTCACGTAATGCTGCGCGCCGCCGGGCAAGGCGACGCCATCTCCCTCGTCCTGGCCGGCGCCGCCCACCTACAGATCGAACAAGGAAAGCAGCACGCGGGCCTCCAGCGCCTCGCCGGGCTGCACCACGCGCAGGCCGTTATCGGCGATGTCCATCCGGTTCACCGCGTCGGTCATGTTGCTCGCCGGTTCCACCGCCAGATAGTCACGGCCCGGCGGCGTGAAGATCACCAGATGGCCGAACAACTCGGATGCGGTGATGCGCATCCCGGTCCCGCGGGACGGCCATCGCAGCACCGCCTCCCGATCCCAGCCGGAATAGCAATTATCCAGGCTTGGCCCGGCCACCGTGCGTACCGGATCGAAGCTCCACTCGCCCTCGACCGGCAGCCTGGCCTCCGGCAACGAGTTTGGGCCGGTCTTCCAGACCCCGCCCGCCCTGAACCCCAGCTCGGTGTCGGGCTCGCGCGGGAAGAACGGATGGAACCCGAACCCGACCGGCTGCGCGCGCCTGTCGGTATTCTCGAAGCGGATCGTCGCCCCGAGCGAGCGGTCGCCGAGCACGAAGGTCATGACCGCCTGGTAGGTGAAGGGCCATTGTTCGGGCGGTCCCTGATGGTCCAGGATCAGCACGGCCCGCGCCTCCTGCGCTTCGGCGACCCGCCATTCCCGCTCCCAGCCATTGCCGTGGATAGTATGCGGCTCGCCGCCGAAATTCGCCGCCAGCTGGAAATCCTCGCCGCCGAACGAGAAGCGGCCATAGGCAACGCGATTGGAGAACGGGATCAGGGCATAGCCCGCCACCGGCCGGTCATGCTGGGCGATCAGCTTGGGATCGGACACCGGATGCAGCACGTCCCTGCCCTCCCTCGCCCAGCCGCCGACCGCACCGCCAAGCTCCGGCAACAGCCGCACCACCGAGGCCCCGTTCTTGAGTTCCAGCATCATTCTTCTCCGTGGCAGACCAGGGCGTTGCCCTTGATGGATGTCGAAGGCGGCGCTGATGCGGGAACGGGCGAGGCCGCCCGCCTTATCCGCGCCGGCCGCGTCGCTTGGATGGATCATACCCCCCGCCACCCGGTCCGAGCGGTTCCGGCGCGCGTTCCTTGCGGCCCATCCGGGGGGTCGCCACCGGCGGTGGCTCCAGGCCCATGTCGATCGCCTCCAGCCGCTTGATCTCGTCGCGCAGCCTCGCCGCGGTCTCGAATTCCAGGTTGGCGGCGGCGGCGCGCATGCGCTTTTCCAGCTCGGCGATCGAGGATCTCAGATCGCGGCCGACCAGCTCGATCGTGCCGGCATCCTTGACCGGGGCGATGGTAACATAATCCTGCTCGAACACCGAGCTCATCGCCTCGCGGATATGCGTGCGCACCGATTGCGGCGTGATGCCGTGGGCGGCGTTCCAGGCGCTCTGCTTCTCGCGCCTCCGGCTGGTTTCCTCGATGGCGAACCGCAGGCTGTCGGTCATGACGTCGGCATAGAGCAGCACGCGGCCGTCGATATTGCGCGCGGCGCGGCCGATCGTCTGCACCAGCGAGGTGCGGCTGCGCAGGAAGCCCTCCTTGTCGGCGTCCAGGATCGCGACGAGCGCGCATTCGGGGATGTCGAGCCCTTCGCGCAGCAGGTTGATGCCGATCAGCACGTCGAACACGCCGAGCCGCAGGTCGCGTATGATCTCGATCCGCTCCAGCGTGTCGACGTCCGAATGCAGATAGCGCACCTTGATGCCGGCCTCGGTCATGTAGTCGGTCAGGTCCTCGGCCATGCGCTTGGTCAGCGTGGTGACCAGGATGCGGCTGCCCTGGCCGATGACGAGGCGGCATTCGGCAAGCAGGTCGTCGACTTGGTGCTCGACGGGGCGGATCTCGGTGACCGGGTCGATCAGTCCGGTCGGGCGGATCACCTGCTCGACGAACACGCCCGCGGTGCGCTCCATCTCCCACGGGCCGGGGGTGGCGCTGACGAACACCGTCTGCGGCCGGAACTGCTCCCACTCGTCGAAGCGCAGCGGGCGGTTGTCCAGGCAGGATGGCAGCCGGAAGCCGAACTCGGACAGGATGGATTTGCGCGCATGGTCGCCCCGCTCCATGCCGCCGATCTGGGGCACGGTCACGTGGCTCTCATCGACGATCAGCAGCGCGTCCTCGGGGAGATATTCGAACAGGGTCGGCGGCGGCTCGCCCGGCAGCCGGCCGGAGAGGTAGCGCGAGTAGTTCTCGATGCCCTTGCAGGCGCCGGTGGTCTCGATCATCTCCAGGTCAAAGGTGCAGCGCTGCTGGATCCGCTCCGCCTCGAGCAGCTTGCCCTGGGCGGTGAATTCCTCGATCCGCGCCTTGAGTTCCTGCTTGATCGAGATGGTGGCCTGCGCCAGCGTCGGCCGCGGCGTGACGTAATGGCTGTTTGCGTAGATGTTGGCCTCGTCCAGATCGCCCGTCTTCTCTCCGGTGAGCGGGTCGAACTCGACTAGGCTCTCGATCTCGTCGCCGAACAGGCCGATCCGCCAGGCGCGATCCTCGTTCTGGACCGGGAACACGTCGATCGTCTCGCCGCGGACCCGGAAGGTGCCGCGCTGGAAGGCGGCATCGTTGCGCCGATATTGCTGTTCGACCAGGGCGCGTATCATCGTGTCGCGGTCGATGTGGCCGCCGCGCTCGAGCCGCACCACCATGCGCGAATAGGTCTCGACCGAGCCGATGCCGTAGATGCACGAGACCGAGGCCACGATGATGACGTCGTTGCGCTCGAGCAGGGCCTGGGTCGCGGCGTGCCGCATGCGGTCGATCTGCTCGTTGATCTGGCTGTCCTTCTCGATGAAGGTGTCCGACCGCGGCACATAGGCTTCCGGCTGGTAATAATCGTAATAGCTGACGAAATACTCGACCGCGTTGTCGGGAAAGAACTGCTTCATCTCGCCATAGAGCTGGGCGGCGAGGGTCTTGTTCGGCGCCAGCACCAGGGTCGGCTTCTGCACCGCCTCGATCACCTTGGCCATGGTGAAGGTCTTGCCCGAACCGGTGACGCCGAGCAGCACCTGGTCGCGCTCGCCCCCCTCCAGCCCCGCGATCAGTTCGCGTATCGCCGCCGGCTGGTCGCCCGCCGGCTCATAGGGCGAGGCCACCTTGAAGACGCGCGTCTTCGCCTTCGCCGCCTGCTTGTCCGGTACGAAGATCTCCGACGCCGGACGCATGATCTGCGTCGATTTGCGGACAGGCTTCTTCTTGAGGCCGGAAGGCTTGGTCAGACTGCTCGACATGACCCCAGAATTGGGCCGAACCGGCGCCGTATGCAAGGCAGTCGCCGGTTCGCGCTACATGTCCGGCATCGGCGCGTTGGTCACCATGTGGGTGCTGATATTATGCATGATCCACAACGAGCCCCCGATCAGGATCGCCACGGTCAACACCGCGAAGGCGAAGGCGTTGACGTTCCAACGCTGTTCGGAATGGGCGTTCATGTGCAGGAAACACACCAGATGCACGAAGATCTGCACGGCCGCGAGCCCGGCGATGGCGAGCAGCACGATGCCGTACGGCAGCGCCGTCGGCACCATGATCAGCCCGAATGCCAGGGCGGTCAGGACGATCGAAAGACCGAAGCCGATGGCATAGGTGGAAAAGCTGCCATGGCTGGCACCCTCCAGGGAGCGTCCGCCATGATCGTCATGCGCGCGGGCCATCAATTCACCCCCATCAGGTACACGAACGAGAAGACGCAGATCCAGACGATGTCGAGGAAATGCCAGAACAGGCTGAGGCACATCAGCCGGTTCATGTAGACCCCGTCGAGTGGCGGCTTCTTGATGGTGATCTGCAGCATCAGCACCATCATCCAGATCAGCCCGCAGGTGACGTGGAAGCCGTGCGTGCCGACCAGCGTGAAGAAGGCGGACAGGAAGGCGCTCCGGTCCGGGCCGTCGCCTTCGGCCACCAGATGCGAGAATTCGTGGATCTCCATGCCGACGAAGCCGGCGCCGAGCAGGAAGGTGATGCCGAGCCAGAGCATGAGCCGGCTCTGGTTGCGCGCGAAGGCCGAAAGCATCGCGAAGCCGTAGGTGCAGCTGCTGACCAGCAGCAGGAAGGTCTCCACGGCCACGTATTTGAGGTCAAAGATGTCGCGGCCGGTCGGCCCCCCGGCGAACTGGTGCCGGGAGATCGCAAAGGCGGCGAACACGGTCGCGAACAGGATGCAGTCGGTCATCAGATAGAGCCAGAAGCCGAACACCGTGTTGGGTCCCGGTCCGTGATGCTCGCCATGATGGGGGTGAGCCGCGAGGGTGTCGTTCGGCATGGTTCAGGCCTGGCCCATCACATGGGCCGAGGCGCCGGCCGGGATCGAGGCGACCTGGTCGGCATGGGCCCGCTCGATGCGCGCCACCTCGGAGGCCGGCACCCAATAATCGATGTCGTCGTTGCAGCTGCGCCAGATCAGCGTGGTGAGGCCGGCCAGGACACCCAGAGCGGCGAGCCACCAGATATGCCAGATCAGCGCGAAGCCCATGACCGCCGCGCAGACGCTGATCACCAGTCCGGCCGGCGTGTTCCTCGGCATGTGGATGTCCTGGTATTGCTTTTCGCCGGCATCGATCACCCCGCGCAGCTTGAGGTCCTCGAGCGCGTCGAGTGCCTGCACCTCGGGCGTGATCGCGAAATTATAGAAAGGCGGGGGCGAGGACACCGACCATTCCAGGGTGCGGCCGTTCCACGGGTCGCCGGTCAGGTCGAGATTATGCTTGCGGTCGCGCACGCTCACATAGAGCTGCGCGATCTGGTGCCCGATGCCGATCATGATCAGCACCGCCCCGAATGCGGCGATCTCGAGCCAGGGCGTGTAAGCCGGATTGTCGTAATGGTTGACCCGCCGGGTCATGCCCATGAAGCCAAGCACGTAGAGCGGCATGAAGGCAACGTAGAAGCCGGTCAGCCAGAACCAGAAGGCGCGCCTGCCGAGCTTCTCGTTCAGCTTGAAGCCGAACGCCTTCGGGAACCAGTAGTTGAACCCGGCAAGATAGCCGAACAGCACGCCGCCGATGATGACGTTGTGGAAATGCGCGATCAGGAACAGGCTGTTATGCAGCACGTAATCGGCCCCGGGCACGGCCAGCATCACGCCGGTCATGCCGCCGATGGTGAAGGTCACCATGAAGCCGAGCGTCCACAGGATCGGCGCGGAGAATTCCACGCGTCCGCGGAAGATGGTGAACAGCCAGTTGAACACCTTCACCCCGGTCGGGATGGCGATGATCATCGTGGTGATGCCGAAGAAGGCGTTGACGTCCGCGCCCGACCCCATCGTGAAGAAATGATGCAGCCAGACCACGAACGAAAGAAACGTGATCGCCACGGTGGCGAGCACCATCGATGTATAGCCGAACAGCGGCTTGCGCGAGAAGGTCGGCACCACCTCGGAAAACACCCCGAACGCCGGCAGGATCAGGATGTAGACCTCCGGATGGCCCCAGGCCCAGATCAGGTTGACATACATCATCTGGTTGCCACCAAGCTCGTTGGTGAAGAAATGCATGCCGAGATAACGGTCGAGCGTCAGCAGCGCCAGGGTCACGGTCAGGATCGGGAAGGCCGCCATGATCAGCACGTTGGTGCAGAGCGCGGTCCAGACGAACACCGGCATCTTCATGTAGGTCATGCCGGGGCAGCGCATCTTGAGGATGGTGACGAAGAAGTTGATCCCCGTCAGCAAGGTCCCGATGCCCGATATCTGCAGGCTCCAGATATAGTAATCGACGCCGACGCCAGGGCTGAATTGCAGTTCAGACAAGGGCGGATAGGCGAGCCAGCCGGTCTTGGCGAACTCGCCGATCGCCAGCGAGACATTGACCAGCCCGACGCTGACCGCCGTCAGCCAGAAGCTGAGCGAGTTCATGAAGGGGAAGGCGACGTCGCGGGCACCGATCTGCAGCGGCACCGCGATGTTCATCAGGCCGATCATGAACGGCATCGCCATGAAGAAGATCATGATGACGCCATGCGCCGTGAATACCTGGTCGTAATGCGCGGGGGGCAGATAGCCCGGGGCTCCGCCATGCGCCAGCGCCTGCTGGGAGCGCATCATCAGCGCGTCGGAGAACCCGCGCAGGAGCATGACCATCGCCAGCAGGATATACATCACGCCGAGGCGCTTATGGTCGACCGAGGTCAGCCATTCGGTCCAGAGATAGCCCCATTGCCGGTAATAGGTGACGGCACCGAGCACGGCTGCGACCAGGAGCGCCATGAACACCACCGCGCCCATCTCGATCGGGTTGCTCAACGGGATGTCCGCCATCGTCAGTTTGCCGAGCATGGTCCTAGTCCTCCTTCATGCCGGAATGGAAACTTGCGGCCTTGCCTTCGTATTTCGCGATGATGTTCCTGAACAAGCCGGGCTCGACATGCGAGAAGAAGGTCGCCGGGTTCTTCTGGCTGGGGGCGGCGACACGCCCATAATCGGCCTGGTCCAGCCGGTCCCGGGCGTGCCGCACGCTCCCCACCCAGGCCTGGAATTTCTCGTCGCTCGTGGCGATCGCCTCGAAATGCATGTCGGAAAATCCGTCGCCACTGAAATTCGCCGACAGGCCGTCATAGCTTCCGGCGTGGGTCGCCATCAGATGCAGCTGGGTCTGCATGCCGGCCATGGCGTAGATCTGGCTGCCAAGCTGGGGGATGAAGAACGAGTTCATCACGGAATCCGAGGTGATGCGGAAATCGACCGGCGTTCCGACCGGAAAGGCGACCTGGTTGACCGTGGCGATGCCGAGATCGGGATAGATGAACAGCCATTTCCAGTCCAGCGCCACCACCTCGATGACAACCGGCTTGGTGTCGGAGGTCAGCGGCCGGTAGGGGTCCAGCGTGTGGGTCGTGGTCCAGGTCAGCACGCCGAGAAAGGCGATGATCAGGCAGGGGATCGCCCAGACGATCGCTTCCAGCCTGAGGGAGTGCGACCAGCGAGGCGAATAGGTGGCGGCAATGTTGGCCGCCCTGTAGCGCCAGGCGAACAGCAGGGTCAGCAGGATGACAGGAACCACGATGACCAGCATCACCAGGGTCGAGGTGACGATCAGGTTTCGTTCGGCCTCGCCGACGCTGCCTTTGGGGTCGAGGATGCCCCACTGGCACCCCCCCAGGAACAGGGTCGAACCAAGGACCATCAGCCCGGTCAGCCGCCGCCTTCGGTTCGCTCTCACTCGATATCCTCCATCCGGGCACAGACGCTCTCGCGGGCGTGTTACCCCGCGGCCGGGCGAGGATCAATCCTGTGCTATTTGCCGCCCATGACGAGCGGCACCGGGCTCGCGCCGTACATGCTGGCCGGCAGCTGTCCGTTCCAGCGTTGCGCCCATTGCATCGAGACCAGGTTCGGGTTGTTGTTCAGCGCCTCGTTCTGCGCCTTCAGGGCGCTGGCCGCCGCGGTGCCGGCGATCTGCACGGCGTAGGCGTCGGCATCGGCGCGGATACGGCGCGAGGACGCGTCGCCCTCGGCGGTGGCGACCTGGGCATTCGCCCGCCCCTTGGCCTCGACCACCGCCTGCTCCGCCGAGACCTCCGCCTGGCGCTTCTCCTGCTCCTGCTGGTCGACACGCGCCTTGGCCACCGACGCGTTCGAGATCGCGGTGCGGTAGGCGTCGTTCCAGTTGAAGTTGATGAACTGGAAATCGGTGATCTCGATGCCGTCATACAGCCGGGCCGCGTCGGTGCGTATGCTCGACAGCACCTCCAACGCCACCCGGCCGCGCTGGCTGGCAAGGTCGATCGCGTTCACCGTGCCGATCACGGTCTTGAAACGGTCGATGACCATCGAACGCAGGCGCAGCGCGTAATCCGGTCCGAGGTTGGAATAGACATCGAGCACACGCCCGACCGGGATGCGGTATTGCAGGACGATGGTCGCTTCGAGTTCCTGGCTGTCGATCGTGTAGGTGTTCAGGTCGTCGAGCTGGATCGAGCGCACGCTGATCGGCATGGGCGTGATCGCCTGCATGATCGGGATGCGCAGATGAAAGCCCGGGTCCGCCAGGTAGCTGACCTTGCCCCAGTCGGTGACCACCGTCCGCTCATTCTGCGCCACGGTGAAATATGGTGCCGAGGCGAACAGCAGGACGAGCAGGGCAACAGCCCCGAATATCTTGATAAATCCCGCCGGATTCGGCGGCCCGGGAAGACGACGCGGCTGGATGGTGCGGAATTCCATGGGTCCTTGCTCTGGTCAAGGCGAGCCGGTGACGCTGTCACACGGCCCGCGTACGCATGATCGGGATCAGGCCGGGACGGCCTGCCGGGCCGCCTGCTGCACCGCGCGGGCCATCGCCGCGATGCCGTTGCCACGGTTCGTCGACAGCGCTTCCAGCAGGCCCAGATCCTTCAGAAAGACCGGGTCGGTCTGCAGCACCTCGGCCGGGTTGCGACCGGAATAGACACGAAGCAGGAGGGCCACCAGTCCCGAGACGATGGCGGCATCCGACGCCCCGGCTAGGCGCAGAGTGCCGCCGGAAAGATCGGATTCCATCCAGACCTGGCTCTGGCAGCCCGGAACGCGATGCTGGTCATTGGTCCATTCCGCCGGAAATGGCGGCAGCTTGCGCCCGAGCTCGATGATGTACTGGTAGCGCTCCATCCAGTCGTCGAACACCTCCAGCTCCTCGCCGATGGCGGCGATGGCCTCGGACGCGCTGGATTCCGTAGGCATGACGAACGGATCGGGCATTGTCATCGCAATTTGTTTCCCGGCGGAGCCTACAGGATGAAGCGGCTGAGGTCGCCCTTCTGTGCCAGCGGTGCCACCTTGTCGCGCACATAGGACGCATCGACATGGACCCTGTCGCCGCCACGGTCGCTGGCGGTGAAGCTCACCTCCTCCAGCAGCCGCTCGAGCACGGTCGCGAGCCGGCGGGCGCCGATATTCTCGACACGGTCATTGATGTCCGCCGCGAGATCGGCCAGCGCATCGATGGCGTCCTCGCCGAAATCGAGCGTCACCGCTTCCGTGCCCATCAGGGCGGTATACTGCTTGAGCAGCGAATGCTCCGGCTCGGTGAGGATGCGGCGCAGGTCGGAGCGGGACAGCGGCGACAACTCCACCCGTATCGGCAGCCGCCCCTGCAGCTCGGGCAGCAGATCGGCCGGCTTGGCCAGCGTGAACGCACCCGAGGCGATGAACAGGATATGGTCGGTCCGCACCGGGCCATATTTGGTCGATACCGTGGTGCCCTCGATCAGCGGCAGCAGGTCGCGCTGGACGCCTTCGCGCGAGACGTCGGCGCCGCGAAAGCCGCCCTCGGAACGCGCACAGACCTTGTCGATCTCGTCGAGGAAGACGATGCCATGGTCCTGCGCATGCTCCACCGCCTCGCGCGCCAGGCTGTCATTGTCGAGCAGGCGATCGGCCTCCTCGCGGATCAATGCCGCGCGTGCCGCCTCTACCGTCATGCGCCTGGGCTGCGCCGGCTTGTTGAACATGCCCTTCATCATCTCGCCGAGATTGATGACGCTGCCGGCAGGCACTCCCGGGATGTCCATCTGGCCAACTCCCGGACCTTGCGGATCGCTGATCGCGACCTCGACATCCTTGGCCTCAAGCTCGCCATCGCGCAGCATTCGGCGGAACTTGGACTTGGTGTCGGCACTCGCGGTCTCGCCGACCAGGGCATTCACCAGCCGGTCCTCGGCCGCGAGTTCGGCCCGCACCTGGACATCACGCCGGCGTATGTCGCGCAGCATGTTGAGGCTGACCTCGACGAGGTCGCGCACGATGCTCTCCACGTCACGCCCGACATAGCCCACCTCGGTGAATTTGGTCGCCTCGACCTTGAGGAAGGGCGCCTGGGCGAGCCTGGCCAGACGCCGCGCGATCTCGGTCTTGCCGCAGCCGGTCGGGCCGATCATCAGGATGTTCTTGGGCACCACCTCCTCGCGTATGCCCTCGGGCAGTTGCGCTCGCCGCCACCGGTTGCGCAGCGCGATGGCCACGGCGCGCTTGGCGTCAGTCTGGCCGACGATGAAGCGGTCGAGCTCGGAGACGATCTCGCGCGGGGAAAAGGTCGGAACGTCCATCTAGGATGCCTCGCCTTGGCGTGAAGCGGAAGGGCCGGCCGATGCGCCCAGCGTCTCCACGATGACGGAATGGTTGGTGTAGACGCAGATATCGCCCGCGATGCGCATCGCGCGCCGCGCGACCTCCTCGGCGGAGAGGCTTT
>CAXTCT010000046.1:0-10892 GCA_964242565.1 uncultured Acetobacteraceae bacterium
CAGGCCCGATACATCGACAGCCTCAGCAACATCCTGCACGATGTCGCCGTCGGCGAATATACGCCGCCATCTCATCAAGGCGTGCCGCTTCCATGATTTCCGCGGTCCTGGACCATGTCGACGCACAGATCGAGCCGAGCCTGGAGCGACTGTTCGACCTGCTGCGCATTCCAAGCATCTCGACCCAGCCGGCACATGCGCCGGACTGCCGGCGCGCCGCGGACTGGTTGTGCCGCGACCTGGCCGGCATGGGCTTCGCGGCCTCGGTGCGCGAGACGCCCGGACATCCGATCGTGGTCGCGCATGACCTGACGGCCGCATCCGGACCGCACGTGCTGTTCTACGGCCATTACGACGTGCAGCCCGTCGATCCCCTGGCGCTCTGGCAGGCCGCACCGTTCGAGCCGGTCCTGCGCGAGGATCCCGCGACCGGACGCAAGACGGTCGTTGCCCGGGGCGCTTCGGACGACAAGGGCCAGGTGATGACGTTCCTCGAGGCCTGCCGCGCGTTGCGCGACATCACGGGCGGGCTGCCGCTGAAGGTGTCGGTCATCCTCGAAGGCGAGGAGGAAAGCGGCGGGCTCAACCTGCTGCCGTTCCTGCAGTCCAATGCCGAGGAACTGCGATGCGACATTGCCCTGATCTGCGACACGGGCCTCGCCGCCGACGGCATTCCCGGCGTCACCACCATGCTTCGCGGACTGGTCGGCGAGGAGATCGTGATCACCGCGGCCAACCGGGACCTGCATTCGGGGCTCTATGGCAATGCCGCGCGCAATCCGATCCAGGTGCTTGCCGAAATCATCGCCGGGCTGCGCGACGCCGACGGTCGCGTGACATTGCCAGGCTTCTACGACGCGGTCCGCGACGTGCCGGAAGCGATCCGCTCCGCCTGGCGCCGGATCGGCCTGGAGGATGCGGCCGTGCTCGGACCGGTCGGGCTATCGGTCCCGGCGGGCGAAGCCGGCTTCAGTGCCCTGGAACAGACCTGGTCGCGCCCGAGCTGCGAAATCAATGGCATCTCCGGCGGCTATCAGGATGCCGGCTTCAAGACCGTGCTGCCGGCCAAGGCGTCGGCGAAGATCTCGTTCCGCCTGGTCGCGGACCAGGATCCGGAGGCCGTGCGGGCCGCCTTCCGCGCCTATGTTAACAGCCGCCTGCCCGCCGATTGCAGCGCGGCCTTCACCCCGCATGGCAGCTCCAGGGCGAGTGCTGTGCCGTTCGACGGCGTGGCGTTGCGCCTGGCGCTGGCGGCCCTGGGCGAGGAATGGGACCGTCCGGCGGTGACGATCGGTTCGGGCGGCTCGATCCCGGTGGTGGGCGAGCTGCAGCAGGCCCTCGGCGTCAACGCGCTGCTGGTCGGCTTTGCCCGCGATGACGACCGCATCCACTCCCCGAACGAGAAATACGATCTTGAAAGCTTCCACCGCGGCACCCGCTCCTGGGTGCGGATCCTGCATGCGCTGGCCGAAATCAGCCCGGAAGCCGCGGATCGTTGAAGCCGGCGCCGCCCCATCCAGCCTCCACGACGCGGTTCCGGCGATGCAGCCCATCCTGGCTCAGGCGGCGCCAGAGCCGGTAGCCGCCTATCAGCGGGACGATCATCGCCAGCCAGATGACGCGATTCTGGTAGCGGTCATGTGGCCCGGACAACATGCCGGTGGCCGCGGCATTGCCGATCAGGCAGAGCAGGATGGTGGCACACAGCAAGGCGAGCGGCTGACGTCGCCTGATCTCGACGCCGATGCAGAATGCCGTCGACGCCAGCCCGAACCAGAACATCAATGCATGCAGGCTGGATTGCCAGTCGGGAACGCTCATCAGGCCGCGATTCTGCCGCGACCGGCTGAAGTTTCGGAATTCCGAGACAGGAAAGCTGCGCGTCAGCACGGGCCCGACTTCAGCCGGCCACGCATTCAGGCCATCGCCGGAGCGGAAGCGGAAGAACTGCCTTCCGAGGTTGCTCATGCTGTTCTCGAGGATCGCGACCGGATGCTCCTCGATCGTGCGCACGATGATCTGTCCCGCCTCGTGGCTGATCCGCTTCGCCCCGCCCAACCGGGCGAGCGGGCCATCGGCACGCCAGAGGAACATGTCCGAGGTCTGGAACCTCGTCTCGTGCGGCGGCAGGGTGTTGAGATAGCCGCAGAGCCGCCATCTCGTGGTCGTGCAGTCGGTCTCCAGCGTCACCCGGGCCGGCCCGTCATAGACCAGGCGCGCAAGCAGAAAGACATTGCCGAACGGCGATACCGAAAAGCGTCCGAATGCCGCGAGGTTGATGGTGCTCAGCACGAACACGGCCAGCAGGATCGGTGAGACGGCGCGGCGCAAGCCACGCCAGCCGAACGGGTTGCTGGCACCCAGCGGCCGGCGCAACGGCACCAGGACGGCCAGAAGCCCGACCGAAATCCAGAGGTTCGAGAGATGGACCGCGATCATCCAGGCGGCGAACAGCGCGAGCCCGGACATCTCCACCCGGCTGAAACGGTCGGGGACCAGGACCAGCATCGCGATCACCAGCGCCAGCAGCGAGGTGAACAGATCGGGCATAAGCTGCCCGACGAACCAGGGCAGCGGCGTCGCCACGCAGAGCAGGGCCACCATCGGCATCAGCAGCCGCCGCGGCATCTCGGGAACGAAGGCGCGTCGCACGGCATCGAGGACATAGACCGTCAGCATCGCCTGGACGCCGACCGCCGCCCACGTCGTGACCTTCCAGTGCAGCAGCAGCAGGAAGACACTGTAGATCGCCGGACGATCCCAGCCGACATAATGCTCGATGGCCTGGGAAAGATAGGTTCCGGTATCGGCAAAAACCAGCGGATAACCGTTCAACACGGCAGGCCATAGCAGCAGCAAGGCGCTCAGGATCATGGCGACAAGTCCCGCCACCAAGCTTTCGGCCGCCGGAAATCTTACCGAAAGCCGGATCTTGAATATAGCAGGAGCCAAAGCTTGCGGAAGCGCGAAATAAGTCATGCTGTTCCAGCTATTTCAAATCGATTTATAGATTGAGTTAATACCGGGTCCTATATTTAGCTCGGAAGGATTTAAAAAACGGTTAAATCTGTATATCGTTGACCGGATCAACCCGTTATTGGCTGCTGGCTGGCGGCGGCCGTGAACCAGGTGTTGATCGGAAGCGTTGCAACCGGGGCGCCGACAAGCCGCTCACGATGAGCCGAATCAGGCCATTTCATTGATGGATAGGCCTCCAGCATGTCCGAGAAGAAGTTGCGGTTCAGATCGGACGCCAAGTGCCGCGGCAAACACAGCGGTAAGAAACGCCAGTATGCCGCCCTGCCGATCCGTATCGGGGCCGATGGGGAGCCCCAGATCCTGCTGGTGACCTCACGCGAAACGCGGCGCTGGATCATCCCGAAGGGCTGGCCGATGCGCAGAGTCTCGCCGGGTAAAGCGGCCGCCCGGGAAGCCTATGAGGAAGCGGGGCTGGAAGGCGAGATCGAGCGGAAACGCCCGATCGGACGCTATCATTACGATAAGCGCCTCAATAACGGGGACATCATCAGGATCGAGGTGAGCATCTTCCTGTTTCGCGTCGAGCGGCAATTATCGTCATGGCCCGAGCAGGCCGAGCGGCGCACACACTGGTTCAGCCCTCAGGAAGCCGCGGACATGGTGGCAGAGCCGGAACTGTCCAATCTGCTTCGGCGCGTACAGGCGCGGGAGGATTTCCGGTGAGCGAGCCAGGCCGTTCGAACATATTGCTGCGCGCGTACCGTTCGTTGATGCCGCGTGAGGCGCGTTTCATCGAATATTTCACCCGGCATTCCAGGTTGATCGTCACCGCGGCGGAATCGTTTCGCGCGCTGATGTCCGGAGACGGCCAGGCGGACCGGCACGTTGCCGAAATCAACCGCCTTGAGAACGAAGCGGACGAGATCACGCGGGCCACGGTCTACGCCATCCACCGCACCTTCATCACGCCTTTCGACCGTTCGCAGATCCTCGACCTGATCACGGCCCTGGACGACACCATCGACCTGATGAAGGACACCGGGCGACGCATGCTCCGCTACGGTGTCGCCTTCACCCCGGAGATGCAGGCGATGGCCGATTGCGCCGTGCGCGCGACGACGATCATCCGTGACGCGATGCCGCTGCTGGGCTCGATCGGTCCCAGCGCCGAGGCGCTCAGTGCCATGTCCGTCGCGGTCCGCCTGATCGAGAGCGAGGCGGACGAGCAGCTTGACCGGGGCCTCCGCCACCTGTTCGCGACCGACCGCTCGGCGGGCCACAAGCTCACGGTCGAGAAGGTTTATGACCTGGTCGAGGCGGTGGTCGACCGCTGCGAGGACATCGTCGATGTCATCGATGGCATCGTCGTCGAGCAGGTCTAGCCGGTTGAATGCCTTCACCGGCGGCATGCCGTTCCTGGTCGGGCTCATCGCCTTCGCGCTGATGTTCGACTTCCTCAACGGCCTGCATGACAGCGCCAACTCGATCGCAACGGTCGTGGCGACGCGCGTGCTGCGTCCCTTCACCGCGGTGGTCTGGGCGTCGTTCTTCAATTTCATCGCCTTCGGGGTGTTCGGGCTGCATGTCGCCGGCACCATCGGTCATGGCATCATCGCCACGGCCATCGTCGATCCGCTGGTCGTCTTCGGCGCCCTGACCGGCGCGATATCATGGAACCTGCTGACCTGGTGGCTCGGCATTCCTTCCAGCAGCAGCCATGCCCTGGTCGGCGGCCTCGTCGGCGCGGGCATGGCCAAGGCCGGTCCGGCCGCGGTGATCTGGAGCGGCCTCGGCACCATTGCCTCGGCCATCGTGCTGTCTCCGGCCACCGGCCTGATGCTGGCGATGATCCTGGTGCTGGCGGTGTCGTGGATCTCGATACGCGCGACGCCCTTCGCCGTGGACCGCCGCTTTCGCAAGCTGCAGTTCGTCTCCTCGGCCCTGCTCAGCCTGGCGCATGGCGGCAACGATGCCCAGAAGACCATGGGCATCATTACCATCCTGCTGATGTCGAGCGGCCGGCTGCCGGGCGGCTTCCACGTGCCGTTCTGGGTCGTGCTGAGCTGCCAGTCAGCGATGGCGCTGGGCACCCTGTGCGGCGGCTGGCGGATCGTCCGCACGATGGGCTCCAGGATCACGCACCTGACCCCGGTGCAGGGTTTCAGTGCCGAGACCGGCGGCGCGCTTGCCCTGTTCGGGGCGACCTGGCTCGGCATTCCGGTCTCGACCACCCACACCATCACCGGATCGATCGTGGGCGTGGGTGCGGCGAGGCGGGTATCGGCGGTGCATTGGGGGGTAGCCCGAAGCATCGTCGTCGCCTGGGTGATCACCCTCCCCGCCTCCGCCGCCGTCGCGGCCGGGTGCTACCGGCTGGCGAGGCTGCTCACCTGAACCGGCTCCATGTCCGGCCGTTGCGCGGACAGCCGACGGATGATGGCGTAGAACACCGGCGTGAAGGCCAGCCCGAAGAAGGTGACGCCGAGCATCCCGGCGAACACCGCGGTGCCGAGGGATTGCCGCATCTCCGATCCGGCCCCGCTGGCGACGACCAGAGGCGCCACCCCCAGGATGAACGCGAACGACGTCATCAGGATCGGCCGCAACCGGGTTCGAGCCGAGCGGATCGCCGCCTGGCGCGGGGTGGCGCCGGCATCCTCGGCCTGCTTGGCGAATTCGACGATCAGGATGGCGTTCTTCGCCGCCAGCCCGACCAGCACCACGAAGCCGATCTGCGCCAGTATGTCGACATTCATGCGGCGCAACAGCAGCCCGGTGACCGAGGCCAGCAGGCACATCGGCAGGATCATCACCACCGTGAGCGGCAGCGTCCAGCTCTCGTACTGGGCGGCCAGCACCAGGAACACGAACAGCACGGAGGCCCCGAAAATCAGGATCGCGGTGTTGCCGGCCTGTCGCTGCTGGAAGGCGAGGTCGGTCCATTCGTAGCCGATGCCGGGCGGCAGATGCTCGGCCGCCAGCTTTTCCATGGCGCCAAGCGCATAGCCGGAGGAAAATCCGGGCAGGATGCCGCCCTGCAGCTCCGCCGCCGGATATTGCTCGTAGCGCGGAACCCGGAACGGGCCGGTGGTGTCGTGCAGCTGGGCCACCGAGCCGATCGGCACCATGGCGCCGCTGGCATTGCGGGTCTTCAGCCGGGCGATGTCGTCGATGCTGTTGCGGAACCGCGCGTCGGCCTGGGCGGTCACCTGGTAGGTGCGGCCGAGATAGTTGAAGTCGTTGATATAGGCCGAGCCGAGATAGATCTGCATCGCCTCGAACACCTGGGTGGGCGTGACGCCGAGCTTCTGGGCCCGCTCGCGGTCGATGTCGGCATAGACGCTCGGGGTATGGGTGTTGAACGGGGTGAACACCCCGGCCAGGCCACGTGTCTGGTTGCCGGCCGCGGCCAGTTCCTGTGCCGCCGCTTCCAGCGCCTCCGGGCCAAGCCCGCTTCGGTCCTGCAGCATCATCTTGAAGCCGCCGGCGGAGCCGATGCCGGCGATCGGCGCGGGCGTGACGGTGATGACGAAGGCGTCCTGGATGGCCGATAGCCGCTTCTGCAGGCTGTCCAGCACGACATTGGAGCCCAGCCCGTCCGCATGACGCCGGTCGAACGGCATCAGCGCCGAGAAGATCGTGCCGGTATTCGAGGAGGTGGTGAAGGTGTTGCCGTCAAAGCCGGAAAAGGCCACCGCGTGCGCGACACCTGGTGTCGTCATGATGATGTCCACGGCCCGGCGCACCACCGCGTCGGTCCGGCTCAGGGACGCGCCGGGCGGCAGCTGGACGACGGTGATCAGGTAGCCGAGATCCTGGTCGGGGATGAAGCCGGTCGGCGCGCGGGCGAACTGGTAGCCGGTCAGGCCGATCAGCCCGGCATACAGCACGAGCATCGCGGCGCTCATCCGGATCAGCCGCGCGGTCAGCCCGCCGTAACGGTCCGACAGCCACACGAAACCGCGGTTGAAGGCGGCAAAGAACGCGGCCAGCGGACGCAGCAGCAGCGGAGGCCTGCCGCCATGGGCATGCACGGCGTGGGGCTTGAGCAGCAGCGCGCACAGGGCAGGGCTGAGGGTCAGCGAGACCAGGCAGGAAATCACCGTGGAGGCCGCGATGGTGACGGCGAACTGGCGGAAGAACTGCCCGGAGATGCCGCTGATGAAGGCCGACGGGATGAACACCGCGCACAAGGTCAGCGCGATGGCGATCAGCGCGCCGCCGACCTCGTCCATGGTGCGGTGCGCCGCCTCGCGCGGCGTCAGGCCGAGGCGCAGGTTGCGCTCGACATTCTCGACCACGACGATGGCGTCGTCCACCACGATGCCGACGGCCAGCACCAGCCCGAACAGCGACAGGGTGTTCAGCGAGAAGCCGACCAGATTCAGGATCGCGAAGGTGCCGATCAGCGAGATCGGGATGGCCGCGATCGGGATCAGCGAGGCGCGCCAGGTCTGCAGGAACAGGATCACCACGATGACCACCAGCAGCACCGCGCCCAGGATGGTCACGACCACCTCATGCACGGACTGGGCGATGAACAGGGTGGTGTCGTAGACGATGTCGTATCTCACGCCCTGGGGAAAATCCCGCGACAAGGTCCGCATCGTCGCGCGGATCTGCCGCGCCGTGGACAGCGCATTGGTTCCCGGCTGCTGGTAGACCAGGACCGGCACCGCCTCGAGCCTGTCGAGATAGCCGTCCGCGCCATAATCCTGTGCGCCGAGCTCGACGCGGCCGACATCGCGCACGCGCGTCACATGCCCGGCCTTGTCGGACTTGATGATGACGTCCTCGAACTGGGCGGGATCGCTCAGCCGGCCCAGCGGCTCGACATTGAGCTGGAACGCGCCCGGAACCCCGGAGGCGCCGGGACCGGCCACCGGAGGCTGGCCGAGTACGCCGGCCGACACCTGCACGTTCTGCGCCTGCAGGGCCGCCACCACCTCGCCCGCGGTCATGTCATGGGCGGCGACCCGGTCGGGATCGAGCCAGATCCGCATGGCGTAGTCCTGGCCGCCGAAGACCGCCGCGTCGCCGACGCCGTGCACGCGGGTCAGCTGGTCCTTCACATGCAGGGTCGCGTAGTTCGACAGGTAGAGCTGATCGCGCGAGCGGTCCGGCGAACTCAGATGGATCACCATCAGCAGGTTGGGCGAGTTCTTCCGGACGGTCACGCCGAGCCGCTGCACCGCGTCGGGAAGACGCGGCAGCGCGATCGAGACGCGGTTCTGCGTCAGCACCTGCGCGGTATCGAGGTTGGTGCCGAGGTTGAAGGTGACGGTCACCACCAGCTTGCCGTCCCCGGTCGACTGGCTGCTGAAATACAGCATGTTCTCGACGCCGTTGATCTGCTGCTCCAGCGGCGTCGCCACGGTCTGGCTGATCACCTCGGCCGATGCGCCGGGATAGCTGGCGCTGACCTGGATCGTCGGCGGCGCGATCTCGGGATATTGCGCCACCGGCAGGATGAAATAGCTGACGGCGCCGACGATGGTGATGAAGGCCGAGATGACGGCGGCGAAGATCGGCCGGTCTATGAAGAAATGGGAGAGGCGCACGGCACGGTCTCCTAAGCCGGGATATGGCCCGGTTGCGAGGCGACCTTGCTGCCCGGACGGGCGCGCATCAGGCCGTTGATGATGACGCGATCGGACGGCACGATGCCGGAGCGGATCACGCGCAGGCCGTCGCTGCTGAGCGGACCGAGCTCGACCAGCTTCGGCACCACGGTGCCGTCCGGGCCCACGGTCATCACCAGCTTGCGCGACTGGTCGGTGGACACCGCCTCGTCGGGCACCAGCAGGGTGGGCGCGGGCATCGAGGTCGGCAGCCGCAGCCGGGCAAACTGGCCTGCGGCGATGAACAGGTCCGGGTTCGGCAAGGTGGCGCGGGCATGGATGGTGCCGCTGCCGCGGTCCATCTGGTTGTCGATGAAGTCCAGGGTGCCGCGACGGGGCCAGCCGGGCTCGTCGCTCAGGCTGGCCTCGACGGTCCGGTCCACGGGGCGACCGGTGCCGACATGCTGGCTCCGCAGGAAGCGCTGGTAGGCCAGGTAGTCGTTCTCGCTCATGTCGAAATCGAGATGAACCGGATCGAGCGAGACAATGGTGGTCAGCAGGGTCGAGGAGGCCGCGATCAGGTTGCCGGTCGAGGCACGGTGCATGCTGATCCGCCCGCTCACCGGAGCGGTGATACGGGTGAATTCCAGATTGAGCTGCGCGGAACGCATGGCGGCCTCGGCCTGCTCCAGCGTCGCCTGGGCGCCGCGCTGCTGCTGCACCCGCTGGTCGAGCAGCTCGGTCGAAGCGAACGCATCGTGCTGCAACCGGGCGGTACGCGCGATCTGCCGGTTGGCCAGATCGAGTCCGGCCGACGCCGTCAGCAGCTGCGCCTGGGCCTGCTGCAAGGCGATCTCGTAGGGACGCGGGTCGATCACGAACAGCAGATCGCCCTTGTGGACGATCTGGCCATCGGTGAAATGGATCTGGGTCAGGTAGCCGCTGACCTGGGCGCGCATCTCGACATATTCGACCGCCGAGAACTGGCCGGTGAAGCTGGTCCAGTTGGACATGGTGCGGACGAGCGGCGCGCTGACGGTCACGGGCAGCGGCGGCAGGCCGGACGACAAGGCGGGCGCCGCGCTCTCATGCAGCCATTTCGGAGCCAGCATAGCCGCGCCGCCGGCCAGCAACAGGAGCGCAACGCCGCCCGCGAGCAGCCGCCGGTGGCCATCCGCAGTGCCGGATGCGCGATTGGCGGTATAGCCGAGCGGTTCGAGATGACTGGTCATCTTAGTTTCCGTGACAAGATTGAGGCCCCTCTGCGGCGGCCTAGCGCAGGAATTGCGTGAAGAGAGTGTCGATGAACTGGTGGAGCGGACGGTCCCCGCGCTCGATCCTGGCGCGCAGCATCGCACCCTCCCAGGCGTCCAGCACGAAGCTCGCAAGCAAGGCCGGGTCGCCACCCGACTGGATCTCCCCGGCGGCCTGGGCCTCGCGGATGCAATCGGCCAGCCGCCGGGTCCAGCTCGTGAAGATCGAGGAGAGCTCGGCCGCGATCAGCGGGCTGTGGTCGGATTGTTCGGCCGCCAGGTTCCCGGCCAGGCAGCCGCAGGTATAGCCGCGCTCGGACAGGCCTTTCGCTGCCTGCTCGAAATAGATGCGCAGACGCTGTCGCGGCGACGTGCCGGGCTGGTTCAGGGCCTTCAACTGGTCGCAGGCGCCGCCGTCAGCCCAGTAATAGGCCAAGGCCGCCGCACCCAGGGCCTCCTTGCTGTCGAAATGATTGTAAAACGAACCCTTCGGCACCCCTGCGGCATCGGTGATGTCCTGCACGCTGCAGCCGTTGAAGCCGGCTCTGCTGAAGCTTTGCACACCGGCCTCGAGCAGCCGTTCACGCACATCCTGGGTCGAAACTCGCGCCATGACCCTTAATATGACCGGTCATCTTAGTTCTTCAAGGGCTCGATTGCCCGGTCTTTCAGTCCGCGCCGCACCGGGCCGGAACCGGCCGGCGGATCGGTGGCCCTGCTGGTCAGGTTGCGGTAGGTTGGGACCTTGCTCGATTGGCTGATCGGAGACCGGAGCATGCCAGCGCCTGCCGTCCTGACCGTTACTCTCAACCCTGCGATCGACCAGACAATGCATCTGACCGAACTGGTGCCCGGCACGGTGCATCGGGCCCTGCATTCCGAGCAGCATGCCGGCGGCAAGGGCGTCAACGTCGCCGGCTGCCTGTCGGACTGGCGCTATGGCGACGAGCCGCCGATCATCGCCACCGGCCTGCTCGGCGAGATCAACGCGCCCACCTTTCAGTCCTTCTTCGAGAGCAAGGGCATCATCGACCGCTTCATACGCCTGCCCGGCGAGACCCGCCGGAACATCAAGCTGCTGGACGAGGCCACGGGCGAT
>CAXTCT010000047.1:0-10809 GCA_964242565.1 uncultured Acetobacteraceae bacterium
ATCCTGCGCACGGCCGCGGACATGTCCGGGGGTGTCATCGCCTCCTGCCGCAATCCGCTGCGCGCCAGTTACGTGCGCCGGCACGCGGCCCTCGGCGGCATCTCGCGCGCCCTCGACCTCGGCGAGGCGATCCTGGGCGCACAGCCACGCGGCGGCGGCGCCGTGATCGACACCATCCTGCGCGTGCTCGACGGCGGCCTGATCGGCCGGGGCCGCGTTGCCCGCAAGGCGGTCCGCTACACCGCAGCCGCCTTCGACATCGGCACCATAACCCTCGGTGAAGGAGCAAACGCACTGACGCTGCATGTGATGAACGAATACATGGCGGCCGACGACGCGCATGGCGTGCGGCTCGCGACCTTCCCCGACATCGTCACCACGCTGGACGAGAACGGCGCCCCGGTCAGCGTCGGCGACATCCACGAGGGCATGACCCTGCTGGTGCTGCATGTCGACAAGCGTCGTTTCGCGCTGTCGTCGAGCGTCACCGATCCCTCGGTCTATCCCGCGGTGGAAGCCGCCCTCGGCATCGACCTCGCCTCCTACGCCCTGGCTTTCTGATGGTTTGTTCCTGATGGCGCGCGACGATTTCACCGTCACCGGCGGCTCCAACCTGCGCTGCCGCGGCTGGCGCCAGGAGGGTCTGCTGCGCCTGCTGGAGAATGTCCTGGCGGTCGCCGAGGATCCGGACAACCTCATCGTCTACGCCGCCCTCGGCCGCGCCGCACGGGACTGGCCCTCGCACGCGAAGATCGTCGAGACGCTGACGAGCATGGACGAGGACGAGACGCTGATCGTGCAGTCCGGCAAGCCCATCGGCCTGCTGCGCACCCATGCCAAGGCGCCCATCGTGATCATGGCCAACTGCAACATGGTCGGCCAATGGGCGACGGCGGAGAATTTCTACAAGCTGGCCGACCGCAACCTGATCTGCTGGGGCGGCCTGACCGCCGGCGACTGGCAATATATCGGCTCGCAGGGCGTGGTGCAGGGCACCTACGAGATCTTCGTCCGCATTGCCGAGCGTCATTTCGGCGGCAGCCTTGCGGGCCGGCTGATCCTGACGGCGGGGTTGGGCGGCATGGGCGGCGCGCAACCGCTGGCCGGGCGGCTCGCCGGGGCCGTCATCCTGTGCGTCGAGATGGACCCGGCGCGGATCGCCAAGCGGATCGCCAATGGCTATCTCGAATGCCAGGCCGCCAGCCTCGACGAGGCGCTGGCGTGGGCGCAGGCGGCCACGGTTGAAAAGCGTGCCCTCTCGATCGGGCTCGTCGGCAATGCGGCGGAGATCTTTCCTGAAATCGCCGCGCGCGGCATCGTGCCGGACGTGGTGACCGACCAGACCTCGGCGCATGACCTGGTCCACGGCTATGTCCCGGCCGGCCTCGCGCTTGCCGACGTGCGCGCCCTGCGCATGCAGGACCCGCAGGCGCTGATGGCGCTGTCGTCGGCGTCGATCGCCGTGCATGTGCGGGCAATGCTGGAATTCCGCCGCCGTGGCGCGATCGTGTTCGACAACGGCAACCTGATACGCACCCAGGCGCGCAACGCCGGGGTAGCCGACGCCTTCGACATCCCGATCTTCACCGAGGCCTTCCTGCGTCCGTTGTTCAGCCGCGCGATCGGGCCGTTCCGCTGGATCGCGCTGTCGAACGATCCCGCCGATATCGCCCGGATCGACGACCTGCTGCTCGAACGTTTCGCCGATCGCCCGTTGGTGGTGAACTGGATCAGGCTCGCACGCGCCCATGTGCCGTTCGAGGGATTGCCCGCGCGCATCGCCTGGCTCGGTCACGAGGAGCGCAAAGCGGTCGGGCTCGCCGTCAACAGGATGGTGCGTGAGGGGGTGTTGAGCGGGCCGGTGGCCTTCACCCGCGATCATCTCGATGCCGGCGCGATGGCGCATCCGAACATCATGACCGAGAACATGCGCGACGGCTCCGACGCAATCGCCGACTGGCCGCTGCTGAACGCGATGGTGGCCTGCTCCTCGCAGGCGGACCTGGTGGCGATCCACTCCGGCGGCGGCGGCTATTCCGGCTACATGACCAGTGCGGGGATCACGCTGATCGCCGACGGCTCACCGGAAGCCGACGAGCGGCTGCGCATCGCACTCACCAACGACACCTCGACCGGCGTGATGCGCTATGCCGACGCGGGCTATCCCGAGGCGCTCGACGAAGCGGCATTGCGCGGCATCCGGCATTTCCGACTTGATACCAGTCGTTAAAACAACAACAACTTTGTAAAAAGTTCTCAGGAGGCAAAAAAGTTTCTTGATAACTTGGCATTGCTCCCGCCACACTGTGCCCAGGCCGGACGCAGCATCTGTCGTCTCGACGGGCGATATCGGCCGCGACCCAGGTCGTCATCTTCCATTCCAGACGACCATGACGGTCGGATCGTAAAGGGGCGCCATGCAGTCGTTCGGCTTCAAGACTTCCCTGCTTTTGTCGGCAAGCTTGCTGGCACTGGCACTGGCGCCGTATCGGGCGCAGGCGCAGACGACGCTCGAACCCGCCTCGAAGGCAAAACCCCACCCAGCCAAAACCGCAAAGCCGGCCGGCGAGAGCATCAACGTCTATGGCGCCGGCTCGACACGCCAGATGGTCTCGCTCACCGCGCGCGACCTGCGCCAGGCGGCCCCTGGAACCAGCGCGCTCAAGATCCTGCAGAAGCTGCCGGGCGTGAACTTCCAGTCCGCAGATCCGTTCGGCGCCTATGAATGGTCGGAGCGGGTATCGATCCGCGGCTTCCAGCAGAACCAGCTCGGCTTCACGCTCGACGATATTCCGCTTGGTCCGATGGACTATGACAGCGAGCGCGGCCTGAACATCAACCGCGCCATCATGACCGAGGATATCCGCAGCGCCACGGTGTCGCAGGGTGCGGGTTCAGTGGAGATCCCGTCCAACAGCAGCCTCGGCGGCACAGTGCAGTTCTTCTCAAGCGATCCAACCCTGAAGCGCGGCGCCACGATACAGCAGACCTTCGGCAGCAACGACACGTTCCGGACCTTCGCGAGGGTCGACAGCGGCATACTCAACCAGACCGGCACACGTTTCTACGTCTCCTACGCCCATTCCACCCTGGACAAGTGGAAGGGCAACGGCGGCAATCATTATGACCAGGTCAACCTGAAACTGGTGCAGCCGCTGGGTCCGAACACCACCTGGACCAATTATTTCGATTGGAGCCAGCGCGCGGAAATCGACTACCAGGATCTGTCCAAGAACTACCTGAACACGCTGGGCTATCACTGGGACAATTATTATCCGGACTACGCGGCGGCCTATCATGCGGCGGAGGGCATCTTCACCCATAACGAAACCCTGACCAACGATCCGCTCGACGCGGCCTATTACGCCGGTTCCGGCCTGCGCAAGGACTTCGTCGGAGCCACCTCTCTCGCCACCAGTTTCGGGCACGGCCTCGACTGGCGCACCACCGCCTACGCGATTGCGGATGCCGGGTTCAGCACCTGGGTGACACCATACAGCCCCTCTCCCAACGGAGCTCCGCTCAGCGAGCAGGGACGTGACGAGAGCGGCCAGCGCTACGGCGTTGTCAGCAACCTGAACTGGGTGTCAGGGTCCAACACGCTGAACACCGGAATCTGGTACGAGAATAATCATTATGTGCAGAATCGCCGGCTGTATCAGGAACCGATACTCGGACAGGGTCCACCGCTCAGTCCCTATGACTGGCAGAACACGCAGACGGCCTTCCTCGACGAATGGGGCTATGCCTTCAACACCAACAGCTTCCAGTATCATCTCGACGATACCTACCAGATCACCTCGGCGCTGAAAGCGAATGCCGGCTTCAAATCCCTGGTTGTCGATACGCATAGCGACATTCTCTACAACAATCCGGCCTATACCGGCGTCGACACATTGCCGTCGGGAGGCCTGACCGCCAGCAATGCCTTCCTGCCGCAGCTCAGCGCAAACTGGCGCGTCACTCCGCACGACGAGGTATTCGTCGACCTGTCGAAGAACATGGCGTCGTTCGACTTTGCCGGCTTCAACCAGGGAACTCCATTCAGCGGCAGCGATATCGGCGCCTTCAAGGACCTGCAGAAAAACCTCAAGCCCGAAACCGCCTGGGTCTACGAGGCAGGCTATCGTATCAGCCGGCACTGGTTCGATGGTCTCGTCACCATCTACCGGGCGAATTTCGCCAACCGGCTGCTTGCCATCTCCACCGGCTCGATCATCAACCCGATCTCGACCATACAGAATGTCGGCGGCGTCACCAGCAACGGGCTCGAATTGAGCGGCACTGTCCATTTTCCGTATCAGTTCAACTGGTACAACAGCTTCAGCTGGAACCGCTCCACTTTCGACGCCGATTACACCGATGCGGCCGGCGTGGAGGCCGTGCGTGGCAAATCCGTCCCGAATATCCCGACCACCATGTGGAGAAGCGAGATCTCCTACCGCTACAAGAATCTCTCCGGCGAGATCGACGAGAATTACGAGTCACGCAAATGGGTCGATTATATGAACACGGTAGGCTCGCCGGATTACTTCATCACCAATCTCAGCGTTCGTTACAATTTTGGTGACTATAGCGTGATGAAAAATATCGGTATCCAGCTCAACGTCTATAATCTCACGAATCGTAAATGGATCGCGGTCGTAGGCGAGGAAGGCAATTCGGTTTCAGGCGATTACCAGTCTTTCATGCCAGGAGCGCCAAGGCAGTTCTTCGGAACGGTATCGGCAAAATTTTGAACTCGCTCTGCGTCATGAAGCAGGCACGCTGCCTCGGGCGCATGCCGCGCGACGTCTTAAGGTCGTGACCTCGCGTAGCCGGAATGGATCAAGCGGGGACCAGGAAACCCGATAGCGTGCAGGTTAGGTCCGGCTGCAGAAGTCTATAGGTCTCCACCTGGACAAAGGGCGTCTCACCGGCATTGACGAAGCCGAGAAAGGACAGATTGACTACGTAAGAGGTTGGTGTAGTGGTGCTGTGACCTGTGTCGAGCGAGCCGTAGACGGGTGTTTGTGGCAGGTAGACGATATGGGTGTAGCCGGGAAACGACTTGCCCCAGGCGAGAATACTTTGCTGTGCCTGTATCGGGCCTGCCGCGATACTACAGCTGATGTTGTTAAGGATCAGCCGGTTGCCGCTTGGAACGGCGCTGAAGCCGACGATCAGATGGCCGGACACGGTTTGCTCATAGGGCTGACCAAGAGGTGCAAGGATCGAACCGAGATCAGCGGCTTTGGCGGACTGATTGGCGAGGCTGGTCATCACAGAGCAGATTATGAAGATGCCACGCGATGTTTTCTGCATGGGACACCAATTTTTAAAAGGGGAAGGCCCGTAATCCTAATGCCTGGGCATCGTCTGTCAAGAGGCCTGATCGGTGAATTTCGCTGCGATGCCCGAGCAAGTCACCATATCGGCTCTCGTCCATGTCGGACTGCGAGGATGTCTGTCCGATAACTTGATCGGGACATCTCAGCAAAACCGACTGCTTTCGCGTTCAACCAGCCCGTTTCCGGACTGCTGGAAGATAGGCGTCAAACAATTGCCGGACTCCGTCTCGTACAGCGTCGCACGCGGGCTGGTTCGGGCCGGCGCAGACGACGAGCCGCCAGGTCTCCTGACCGTTTGTATAAAGGAGGAATAAGTCTATCAGGCAGTCGTTCTTGCTAGCAAAAATATAGTCTTGAACTTCGATATTGGAGTAACCGTGCGTTTCCAATGCCTGGGTGCTGAAAGCGGTCAGCAGCTCCGATGTTGTGGTGTGGGTAATCAGGACCTGGTCTGATGCGAAACTGAGCGTGGTCACGTTCGTGCTCCGGAAAATGCCTGCGAAGCGTCGTCCTGCTATCAAAGATTATTGAAATTGCTGATCATCGTTCGAACTTGATCCATAAGCCGGTCATTTGTCGCCTGCTGATCGCCAGCGCATAGGACGACTTGCCAGAACTGGCGGCCGCCCATGTACAGATAGAGTATATCGACCAAGGTGCCGTTATTTTCGCCAAAGACGTGACCGCTTTCGTTCTTGACGCTGGTGAATCCGAGTTTGGGCAGGCCAGCGGCGATCTGCCGATAAATTTCGCCAATGTCTTCAGAAGCCGTGCTTAGCGTAAAAAGGTCTCTGCGATCACTCAATACCGGCATGGCGAAATGCTACCTGTAAGCGCATCTCGAACCGGGCCGCTGCAATGCGAGGTCCATTCGAGGTGAGTCGTGCTTGAGCCCGACTGCTCCTTGGTCAAGTTGAATGTCTGGAAACCGAGCCGCTGTTTTTGACATCCTGCTATGCTGCGCCAACGTCTATAACATTTAGCTAACCGTATTAACAGATTGATCGTTCTCATCAAATTCTACATGGCAGAAGGAAAGGCGCAAGCATAGTGCCTCATTCTGAGCCTCGCACAAGAGCCGATCTAAATTTCTGCCTGGTACTCGTCGAGGTAATGCCGTTGTGATAACTGGCGCGCCTGGCCGCTTTTCCCCAACCGAGAACGGCGCCGGAGCGGCCGGCTGTCCCGGTCGACGTCGCAAAAAATGGACCCAAAAGGCACGATGCCTGACTCCCGATCATCCAGCCCTGGTTTTAGCTTCGTCTTGCGTTCTACTATGAAGGGACCTTTTGTCTTCCCGTCGAAAGATCTCCAAGTTTGATTTGAACCAGCATCGCCAGGCCGTCATAGACAACCCATTCATCGACAATCTTACCGTCAACAATATGAAAATGGCTCATTCCCATTACGAACAATCTGTGTCCTGTCGGTGCGCCCAAGGGACCATAGCCGAGATGGTGACCATCCATGATCCAGCGGACGGCCATCTTCTCGCCACCCTCCTCGCAGGGATTGGAGCAGATATGTTGTGGCACGAAAGACCCATCAGGGATCATTGCCACCAACCGCATGGTCTGCTGCAGCACCGCCGCCACGCCGAACAACTCGCGCATCATAGGGCCGTGCCACTGGACGGTCGGTGCGTAGATCTCGTGGATCTTGCCGAACATCCGCTTGTTATAGATGTGGTGCAACCACGATAGCATTTGCACCTCGTTTTCCGTATGGGCGATGGAAAGGTCTGCCTCGGACTCCGGCGGATACTGGCCCAGCAGACGGCGATTTTCGCCGATCTCGACCATGCTCTGCCCTTTCTCGAACTGCTTCATGGCCATATCCAAGGCAAAAGCATGCGGATCAAGCCCGAGCTGGACGATCAGGGCCATGTTGTCGCGTATCAGCCACTCCCGGTAGATTTTGTTCTCGAAGATCAGGCAGTCCGCGATGGTGCGGGCGGCGAAGGTACGCCCGGTAGGCCGGCCATACATGCCGTACTCGGTATGGCGCCCGGTGCCGGTGACGAGGTGGGAAGTATAGAAGCCATCGACATCGTTGCCGCGCCAGATCACCTGGGTAGCCATGCCACGGCGGTCGGGCAGCTCGACGATGCGCTGGATGGTTTCGCGCACTACATCTTCACGATTATAGACGGTGCCGAGCGAGCTATAGGCAACGCAGTTATGGGTATAATGGGTGTAAATCAGCCCGACATCGCGCTCGTCCCAGATCCGGTGCGTGCAGCGGACGATGTAATCGACGATGTCCGTATAGCATTCATCGAAACCGCGCATGCTCTGGACGCGGTCGCGCTTCTCCGGCACGAGCTGCACGAAATCCCGGCGCTCCACCTGCAGCACGGATTGATTGTCCGCGGGATGAGACACCATCCGGGTTTTGGACGGTTTGGCGGAAACGGGATCGTCGTTCATGTCAGTTCCTTGGTTTGGCCGTCGGATGACGGATGGAAGGGCAAGCCGGTGGTAGGCAATCCAGCCATGCCACTATGATGTCCGCCGTGGCCCGCGGCGCTTCCAGCAGAACGAAATGGCCTACGCCGGCTATGATATGCAGACTGGCGTCCGCCACGCCGGCCGCGATCTCCCGGTGAAACTCGGGCGTGCAGATGAGATCCTCCTCGCCGCAGATGGCAAGTACCGGCATCGGCAGCTTGCCCAATCGTGGACGGCTGTCGGCACGGCCAAGTGCTACTTCGGTCTGCCTGGCAAACGCATCCATGCCGAGGCTTTGCGCCATGTCCAGCACCAGACATTGCAAGACCCTGTCCTCCCGCGCCGCACTTCCCACGTAGCGTGACCATAGCCGGTCGATCAGGAAGGCGGCGATGCCGCGAGTTCGCGCATCGGCCACCTCGGCGCGTCGGCCTTCGGCATGCTCTGGAATGGCTGGCCGTGCCGTGCTGGCAATTATCACCAGCCCCAGGACACGCTCCGGCGCGACCGCCGCGACCTCAAGGGCGACGATGCCGCCGAGCGAGAAGCCTATCAGGATGAAGCGAGGGGGCGCCTCGGCCAGGATCGTCTGCGCCAGCGCGACGGTTGAACCGGCATTCGTGGTCGGTATCACCTGGACCTCGCGACCCGATAATCGTTCGACCAGCGGTCCGAAGACACGCTCATCGCAGAGCGTGCCGGGCAGCAGGACCAGGGGGATGGCAGCTTCGGACCCACCGGCTTCAGCACCGGCGGAACCTCCATGCTCGTCTGGCGACGCGACCTGCTTTCGTCCGCGGTGTAAGGCTCGTCCCACGCTGGCCGTCATCCCGACTCTTGCATTGAGGTTGGAGATGTCTTAGCAAATGTGCATTCGAATGCAATCGTTCGTTTTACCTTCGGCCAAGCAAGGGAAGCCTCTCGTGTCCGAGTTCAGCCAATCCGCCATGAATGCTCGCCTCGTGCGCTATGCCGATCTGATCGCCTGCCGAACGGCCTTCATCGACACGCGGACACCCGGTTCCACCGAGAAGGAGAATTTCACCATTATCGGCCGCGGTGTTTCGGAAAGTTCCGATCAGCACGTTCACATCACCGAGCGGCACGGCTTCAATATTGGCGCCGCACGCCAGCCGTTCGGTTGCGTCAATTCCCAGCACAGCCATGAGACGGCGGAAGTGTTCGTGGTTCATTCCGGTGAGTGGCGGCTGCTGTTCGGCCCCAACCGCGAGGATGGAACGCTCGATATCCATCCCGGAGACGTGGTCTCGGTGCCGACGCGCATGTTCCGGGGCTTCGAGAAGGTCGATCAGGGTACTGGCTTTCTGTTTACCGTGCTCGGCGAGGATGACCCCGGACGCGTAACCTGGGCGCCTGCGGTATTCGAGGCGGCGGTGGACCATGGCCTGAAGCTGGCCAGGGGAGGCCGGCTGATCGACACGACATCGGGGCAGCCCGAACTGAAGGATGTCGAGCTGGAGCAGGCACCCGGTGATGACGACGTGGCGGCACTCAGGACCCCGTCGATGGACAGGCTCGCGCAATGCGTGCTGCCGGCCGCGCGGATGACCGCCAATGCCCGCTCTCCGCTGGCGGTCACCGGCGTCGCCGAGGCCGGCGTGATTGCGCCTCAGGCGACGCGTGACGGGTTTGCCGCGGGTCCAATCGTGGGCTGGTGGCGACACGGCTTCAACCTGCGCCGCCTCACGCTCGATACCGGCGCCTATGTGCCGAACCATTCCCGCGGCGAGGCCGAAGTGATCTTCATCCAGGACGGGACGCTCGAGGTCAGCTGGGCGGATGGCGCGATCATCATGGGCGCCGGCGACACCTTGACGGTACCGGTCAATCTCGCCCATGCCTTCCGCAACACCGCCTCGACGACGATGAATGCCTTCATCGTGCGTGGTTCCGAAGATCCGGCTGCCCCGGTATTCGCCTCGGCTTAAATCTAAGGGCTTGTCAGGAATTAACTGCGCGACCTGTTTTGTTGCCGTGGAAGTCGTCGCGTAGGATGTTGATCTCAGACATTTCCTGATCGGTCACCACAATCCCTTTTGGGTAGCTGCTGGTGTCGAGTTCACATTGCACGGTCAGGCCGGTCTTGGTCGTGGTCGCGCTGATCAGGTTGATCATGACGCGATAGCTGACAAGCGGCTTGGCACGCCAGTTCATGCTGATGAACGAGAACAGCCGATGCTCGATCTTGTTCCATTTGCTGGTGCCCGGCGGCAGGTGGTGGACGCGGATCTCGAGGCCGAGTTCATCATTGGACAGCTTTTGCAGTTCGCGCTTCCATAGGCGCACGCGCGAGCCGTTGCTGCCCCCGCCATCGGCGGTGATCGTCAGGTGGCGCGCCCGGATAGCGCTTGCATCCGACACCGTGCCACCAGTTGCGGATTGTCTGCACGGCAAATTCCGCCGTGTCGTGATCGATGCCGACGCTGACCCAACCGGCATTGGCGGCCAGGTCGTAGATGCCGTATGGCACCGCCCGGCCAAGCTCCTTGATCAGGAAGTCCTGCACTCGGACCTCCTCGGGATCACCTTGTGGCCGCCATTCCCGGCCAGCATTCCTGAAGTCGCCTACAAGCTCTTCTTCTTCGTTTCGACCGATCACCGGCTGCTGCTCGGCCAGGGCGCGGCTGACGCCCATATTGATGTGGGCAAGTTGCGCATCGCGATCCGGGTGGCTGTCACCCTCGCGGGTCTTGCTGTTGGCCTGGAGGCTGAATTTCTGGCCGCGGAGCAATTCGCCAACCACGGTGTGACTGATTTTATGCCCCATGGCGCGCAATTCAGCGGCCAGGCGGCGTAGGCCTTTGCAGGTCCAGCGCAGGGGCGACATAGGGTCGCCGCGTTCACTCGGGCTGACCAGCGCTAGCAAATCGTCCAGCAATGCAGGGTCTGTCTCGGTCAGCGCTTTGCGCCCGCCTCCGGAACGGCGGTTGCGGCCAGTTGGCACCTCAGCGACGCCAGCTAGAGCAGAAACCGATCAGTATGAATCGAAAGTGCTTCCCCGACGCCGC
>CAXTCT010000048.1:0-10764 GCA_964242565.1 uncultured Acetobacteraceae bacterium
CCGTCGCGGCACGCTGGGCGGAGTGCGGTTCGCCCGCGCGGAAGGGCTGCTGTTCGGCATGCTTCGGCAGCCCGTGGCGCCCGGAGGCGGTGCGGAGGCCGCGCGGCTGGCCTACGACGCCATGTTCGAGCTGATCGAGCGGGAGGAATGTCCGCATCTGCTGCGCATCTCGAACTATCTCCCCGACATCACCCGCATCGAGCCGGGCGGCGAGCGCTACCGGGCCTTCAACATCGGCCGGCAGCAGGCCTTCGACAAACGCCGGCGCGCGCCGGCGCAGGCCCCGGCCGCATGCGGGCTAGGCTGTGGCGGCGACGCGCTGGTGCTGTTCTTCCTGGCGGGCCGCGAACCCGGACGCAACATCGAGAATCCGCGCCAGGTCAGCGCGTTTCATTATCCGGAACGATACGGCGCAAGCAGTCCGATGTTCGCGCGTGCGACGATCGCGGCCGGCATGCTGTTCATTTCCGGAACCGCCAGCATCGTCGGTCACGAGAGCCTCCATCTTGGCGATGTCACCGGACAGGCCAGGGAAACGTTGCGCAACATCGATGCCCTGCTGGTCCAGGCGCGGCAGGCCGGGGGCAACCTCGCGCGCCGGGATCTGCAGATGAAGGTATATCTGCGGCATCCATCCGACCGGGCGCCGGTCGAGGCTTGTCTGCTGGCCGCGGGCGCGGCGACACCGATCGCCTTCCTGCAGGCGGAGATCTGCCGGCCGGAGCTCGATCTCGAAATCGAAGCCCATGCTCCCTGGAGGCCCGACGATGCCTGACGAGATCATCCTGCGCCGCGACGGACAGCTCGGGCGGATCACCCTGAACCGGCCCAGGGCGATCAACGCGCTGACGCTGGGCATGGTCGAGGCCATGCGTGCGGCGCTCGATGGCTGGAATTCGGACCCGCAGGTTCGGACCGTGCTGATCGATGGTGCCGGCGAGCGCGGCCTGTGCGCCGGCGGCGACATCCGCGCCGCCTGGGAAAGCCTGCGCGGCGACGGATCTCTGGCCGATCGCTTCTGGACCGCGGAATACGCGCTCGATGCCATGATCGCGGCCTATCCCAAGCCGGTGGTGGCGTTCATGGACGGGGTGGTGATGGGCGGCGGCGTCGGCATCGCCGCCCATGCGCGGCACCGCGTGGTGACCGAGCGCAGCGTCATCGCCATGCCGGAGACGATCATCGGCTTCACCCCGGATGTGGGCGGCAGCTATCTGCTGTCGCGCGCGCCGGGGGCCTGCGGATTGCGCATGGCGCTGACCGGCAGCCGGGTCGGCCCCGGAGACGCGCTGCATTGCGGGCTCGCGGACCGGTTCGTGCCGTCGGAACGGCTCCCGGCTCTGGTCGAGTTGCTGTCGCGCGGCCCGGCGGACGCGGCCATCGACACGCTGGCAGCACTTCCCCCGGATGGCTCGCTGGACACCGAGCGCGACTGGATCGATGCGGCCTATGCCGGCCAGACGGTCGAGGCGATCATCGCCGCCCTGCGGCAACGGCCCGAACCCCAGGCGGCGGCGGATCTCGCGGACCTGGCGGCGCGCTCGCCGACATCGCTGAAGGTGACGTTGCGCTCGATCCGCAACGCGGCCACGCTGCCCGACCTTGCCGCCTGCCTGGCGCGCGAGCTTCCCCTGACCCGGGTCCTGCTGCGGCGGCCCGACTTCATGGAGGGGGTGCGCGCCCAGGTCATCGACAAGGACCGCAACCCAAGCTGGTCACCCCGGACGCTGGCCGAAGTGACCGAGACGATGATCGACGATATCTTCGCCGTCCTGGGGTGACCGGGCAGCAGGCGTAAGGCAAGGCCGGACCGCTTCGACCTGCTAGCCGTCGGTCTGCGACCGGCTGCGCAGCACATCGAGCGCCAGCAGCACGCCTTTTTCCTCGAAATGCCAGAAGGTCCAGCCGTTGCACGAAGGGGCGTTGGTCAAAGCGGCTCCGACCTTGTGGATCGATCCCCGGACGGAGCCCGCCACCAGGCTTCCATCCGGCGCCACCGTGGCGCTGACCCGCCGCTGCCGGTCGGTCAGGGTGGTCCCCGCCAGCATCATCCCCTGCTCGACCAGGCTGCCGAAGGGCACGCGCGGGCTTTCACGACGGTTGATGGTGGTCGCGACGCTGTCCACCGGCAAGGGGCGTTCGCGGCGCACGCGGCCGATGGCGGCTTCGGCATAGTCGGGATGGCGCTCGATGCCGATGAAGTGGCGGCGCAGGCGGCGGGCCATGGCGGGCGTGGTGCCGGTGCCCGCGAACGGATCCAGCACGACGTCATCGATGCCGGTGCTGGCGAGCAGGACCCGGTGCAGCAGCGACTCCGGCTTCTGGGTCGGATGCAGCTTGAGGCCGTGTTGGTTGCGCAGCCGCTCGGCGCCGGTGCAGAGCGGCAACAGCCAGTCGCTGCGCATCTGCACGTCGTCGTTGAGGGATTTCATCGCCTGGTAGTTGAAACGGTAGCGGCTGTCGCGTCCGCGCGCGGCCCAGATCATGGTCTCGTGGGCGTTGGTGAAGCGCCGACCGCGGAAATTCGGCATCGGATTCGACTTGCGCCAGATCACGTCGTTGAGGATCCAGAAGCCGAGATCCTGCAGGATGCTGCCGATACGGAAGATGTTGTGATACGAGCCGATCACCCAGAGCGTGCCGTCCTTGCGCAGCAGGCGGCGCACCTCGCCAAGCCAGGCGCGGGTGAATTTGTCGTATTCGGCGAAATCGCCGAACCGGTCCCAGTCGTCGTCGACGCCGTCGACGAGGCTGTCGTCGGGCCGGCGCAGTTCGCCGCGCAGCTGGAGGTTGTACGGCGGATCGGCGAACACGCAGTCGATCGAGGCGGCCGGGAGCATGCGCATCATCTCCACGCAATCTCCCAACAGGATCTGATCGAGTGGAAGCTCCATGATTCCGGGGCTTCTCAAAAACCGCTCAGCATGGATGCCGCTCCGGGGCGAGTGCCAGCTGGCGGACCAGGCCGAAGCTCCGGCGGTGATGCCGGCTCGCCCCGATGGCAAGCAGGGCGGCGCGATGGGCGCTGGTGGCGTAGCCGGCGTTATGCTCCCAGCCATAATGCGGCAGGCGGGCGGCCAGGCGGCTCATCAGCCGGTCGCGCACGACCTTGGCCACGATCGAGGCGGCTGCAATCGACAGGCTGAGCGCATCGCCGCCGATCACGCATTGCACCGGACAGGCCAGCACCGGTGGCTGATTGCCATCGACCAGCACCAGATCGGGCATGTTGGGCAGGCGCTCGACCGCACGGCGCATGGCCAGCAGGCTGGCCCGCAGGATATTGAGCCGCCCGATCTCGGCCACGGAGGCCGCACCGATCCCGATCTCGATCCCCGGACAGGCCCGGAGAGCGACAAGGGCCGCTTCCCTGGAGCCCGGCGTCAGCTTTTTGGAGTCGTCGATCAGCAGCGCCAGCATCGGCGGCACGCCACGGGTGAAAACCACCGAGGCCGCCACCACGGGACCGGCAAGCGGGCCACGGCCGACCTCGTCGACCCCTGCCACCCGCCCGCCATGCTCCGCCTCGCGCCTATAGTCCGGCATGCCCACTCCACCACGGCAACCGGCGCCCGATTCGCGGGCGCCCGTCGATCATGGTGGCATGGAAACCATCAACCCCGGCCGCAATGCAAGCGGGCAGGATCCGGATCGAGGATCCGGATCAGTCCTTGCGCGAGGGGATCAGCAGCAGGCCGAGCAGGAAACCGGCGCCGACGGCGATGCCGACAGCCGAGAGAGGCCGCTCGCGAATCAGCGAGGTGACATTCTCGAGCCGGTCCTGCGCGTCCTCAAGGGTGTCGCCGAACTGGCGCTGCGCCTTGCCGCTGAGCTGATCGAACTTGCCCTCGCCCTGCAGGCCGGTGTCGCCGGTCAATCCACCGGCGGCGTCCTTGAGCTTGCCGACGCCTTCGGTGATGGCGCCCTTGGCCTGGTTCTCTTCCATCTGCTGGTTCCTTTGTTCGTTCCGGGGGTCCTGCTGACCCTTTCGTGTGCGAGCAGCAACGAAATCCCCGCCCCGCAAGTTCCCGCCTTGCACTGGGCCGAGGAATGACGATGGTGCGGGTCGTGATGAGGCAGACCGGGTGAGCGGCGCAGGCGAGAGGAAACGAGGCGCGCGCTCACGCACCGGCCTGTCCGCGCGCTCACGCACGACCGCCCTCATCATCGCCAGCGCCCTGTTCATGGAGCAGCTGGATTCCACCGTGCTGACCACGGCGCTGCCGGCGATGGCGCACAGCTTCGGTGTCGATCCGCTGCATATGAGCGCGGCACTGACCTCGTACCTGCTGGGCCTTGCGGTGTTCATCCCGGCCAGCGGGCGGATTGCCGATCGCTTCGGCAGCCGCACCGCGTTCCGGGCGGCGATCGGGCTGTTCATGATCGGGTCGGTGCTATGCTCGCAGGCGCCCAGCCTGATCTTCCTGGTGCTGGCCCGGCTGCTGCAGGCGGCGGGCGGAGCGATGATGGTTCCCGTCGGACGGCTGGTGCTGCTGCGCACCGTGCCCAAGAGCGAGATCGTCTCGGCAATGTTCTGGATGCTGCTGCCGGCGACCATTGGCCCGCTTTTCGGCCCCGTGGTCGGCGGCTTCCTGACCACCTATCTGTCGTGGCACTGGATCTTCTACATCAACCTGCCGGTCGGGCTGCTCGGCATCGCGCTGACCACCCGCTTCATCCCGCAGCTGCGCGAGGCCACGCACACGCGCTTCGACCTGCGCGGCATGATGCTGTCCGGCCTGTCGCTCGGTTGCGTGATCTTCGGGCTGGAATCCGCAAGCCGCGGCAGCGGCACGCTGGCCTGGACGATTGCCACCCTGGCCATCGGGCTGACCGGAGGGATGCTCTATGTCCTGCATGCGCGCCGTTGCGAACACCCGATCCTCGACCTCAGCCTGATGCGCGTCGCCACCTTCCGGATCTCGCTGCTGGCTGGCTCGATGACCCGGGTGGCGGCGGGCGGCGCGCCTTTCCTGATCCCCTCGATGTTGCAGCTCGGTTTCGGCATGACCGCGGCCCAGAGCGGACTGATCACCTTCACCGGCCCCCTCGGCGCCTTGTCGATGCGCCTGTTCATCCGGCGCCTGTTGAGACGATACGGCTTTCGCACCGCGATGACGCTGAACGGCCTGACCGCCGGCATCCTGATGCTGGCCTGTGCCTGCTTCCGGCCGGGCTGGCCGTTCTGGCTGCTATCGACGCTGCTGTTCGTGATGGGAATGGCCCAGGCGCTGCAATTCACCGCCTACAACACGATCGCCTATGCCGACATCCCGGCCGAGCGGATGAGTGCGGCAACCAGTTTCTACGCCACCTTTCAGCAGACCACGCTGACATTTGGCGTATGCGTCGCCGCCGGCAGCCTGGCCGCCTCACGGGCGCTGGGCGACCGGCCCGGCCTGACGCTGACGGATTTCAGCGTGGGCCTTGCGGTGGTGGGAATAGTGGCCCTGATGGCCTGCCCGATTGCCTCGAGGCTGTCGCCCGATGCCGGCAGCGAGCTGAGCGGGCATCGTCGCAACTAGAACCATAACTCATCAATTCGGCTCCCTGATCCGAAGGGAGACGCACATGAGGCCGGGTCTGTCCTGGATGGCTGATGACTGCTGACGGGGTGGCGTGACTGGCCAAAATCTTTAACAAATTGTCAAAAGCCTTGGCGAATATGTCGACGGCAATGCGACAATCGGGTTCGGCGGGAAGGACTACAAAAAGAGCCAGCAGATCGAAAATACGTTCTGATATCTGCATTGTCGCGCGATACGGCAAGGCAACCGTGGTTTCCACCGTTCACCTTGTTGCCGCAGCCGGCTGTTGGATATGATGGGCCTGGACCCTATAGTGGCTCAGCATTCAACGCCCGGTCCGCAATGGGATCCGGGCGTGAGACAGACAGATCAGGTCAGATCAGGATCGGCTCAGCTGAAGGAGCGGGTCGACCACATGCTGCCATAGTTCCCGGTACGCGGCACAAACACCTCGCGCAGGTTGCTGAGCAGGTCATTCTCTGTCCGCTCATGACGGGTGCTGGTCTCCTCGTTGGAGGCGAGGGCCGCGACTTCAAGAGCCAAGAGCTTGCGGAACATGCCAATCTCCTTCGTCTGGTTCCCGCCAGAGGAACTAAGGTCCGGATCGGGATAAGGCTGTCGAACCGGTAACTCCGGCTCAGCCGGACAGTATCTAGCACCGTCTTGCTGTTGCCACAATCTTGCCGTGATCCTGCTCACGCATCCGTGTATGTTCGTTGTATGTTCTTGTTTTTGGGCCGTGACCAATGTATTATCGGCTGTTCCCAAGGCTGAACCGGCTGTGACAAGGCAACCAGGGCGCCCAGGCACGTCGACGGGACGGCAAATAAGGCAGATGCGGCGTCACAATTCGCCACTCAATATGCGCCTGCAAGCCCCTCCCCGGTTGGGCGCTTTCTGTTACTCTGCCGCTGCCAAAGGAGCCTGGCCAGCGCGCCGCGTTGGCGATTATCCGCCAGGAGCCAGCCGGGGACCATGATGGACGAACCGATTGCACCGACGCTTGGACGACCGGCTTCTCCCGCCGGCGGGCAAGCCGGTTCCAGGCAGGCAAGCCCGGCGCCCGGCTCGATCGAAACTCCAGGGTTGCCCGCGGCACGCCGTCGTCGGCGCTGGTTGCCCTGGCTCATCCTGCTTGTGGTGGCGGCCGCGATCGCATGGGCGCTGCTGCGTCCGCACCAGGACGCGGGCGGACGCGCCGGGCAGGCCGGACATCATGGCGGAGCGAAAAACGCCGACGGCTCGCCGGCCGACGCGGCGCAGCCGGTCGTCGCCGGGCTGGCCCATGTCGGCGACATGCCGATCATCCTCACCGAACTCGGCACGGTGACGTCGCTGGCGACGGTGACGGTGCAATCGCAGATCTCCGGCTATCTCATGGCGGTGAATTTCGTCGAGGGACAGGAGGTCCATCGCGGCGACCAGCTTGCCCTGATCGATCCGCGTCCCTACGAAGCCACCCGCGATCAGTATCTCGGCCAGCTCGCCCGCGATACCGCCGCCCTCAACCAGGCCAGGCTCGACCTCGCGCGCTACCAGGGCCTGCTGCGCGAGCACAGCATCGCCAAGCAGACAGCCGACGACCAGGCCTACCTGGTTGGCCAGGACGAAGGCACCGTGCGCACCGACCAGGCCCAGATCGACAGCGCCAAGCTCAACATCGCCTATTGCCATATCACCGCGCCGGTGGACGGGCGGGTCGGGCTGCGTCAGGTCGATGCCGGCAACTACATCACCCAGAGCATGACCAACGGGCTGGTGGTGCTGACCATGCTGCATCCGATCTCGGTGATCTTCTCGGTGCCGGAGGATAATGTCGATGCCATCAACGCCCGCCTGCACGCCGGCGCCGTGCTGCCGGTGGAGGCCTATGACCGCAGCAATACCGACCATCTCGCCAGCGGCCATGTCGCGGTGCTCGACAATCAGGTCGATACCTCGACCGGCACCGTGAAACTGCGCGCGGTGTTCGACAACAGCGACGAGCGGCTGTTTCCCAACCAGTTCGTCAACGCCCGGCTGCTGGTGGACACCGAGCATGACGCGGTGCTGGCACCCTCCGGCGCGGTGCAGAGCGGACCGCAGGGGCAGTTCGTCTATGTCGTCAAGGCGGACAACACGGTCGAAATCCGCCCGGTCACGACCGGCGCCGCCTCGGCCAGCAATATTGTCATCGTCAGCGGGGTGGCCGCCGGCGAGAAACTGGTAACCGACGGCACCGAGCATCTGCGCGCGGGATCCAAGGTGATGGAGCCGGCAAACCAGCCGCCGGCGGCGGCCTCGCCGCAAACCGGCAAGGGGCATCATCGTCATGCGACCGGGCCGGCGGCCGAATAGGCTCGAGACCTGCCTTGAACATCTCCCGCATCTTCATCGAGCGGCCCGTCGCGACGACGCTGCTGATGCTCGCCATCCTGATGGCCGGCGCGCTCGGCTACCAGTTCCTGCCGATCTCCGCCCTGCCGCAGGTCGAATATCCGACCATCCAGGTGCAGACCTTCTATCCCGGCGCCGGACCCGAGGTGATGGCGACCTCGGTCACGGCGCCGCTGGAGACCCAGCTCGGTCAGATGCCGGGGCTCGACCAGATGACCTCGCGCTCGTCCGGCGGCGCGTCGGTGATCACGCTGCGGTTCGGCCTGACGATGAATCTCGACGTCGCCGAGCAGGAGGTGCAGGCGGCGATCAACCAGGCCAACTCGCTGCTGCCGACCGACCTGCCGGCGCCGCCGGTCTATGCCAAGATCAACCCCGCGGACAGTCCGATCCTGACGCTCGGCATCACCTCGTCGACGATGAAGCTGACCGAGGTCGAGGATTATGTCGATACCCGGCTGGCCCAGAAGCTGAGCCAGGTCAACGGCGTCGGGCTGGTGACGCTCACCGGCGGCAACCGCAAGGCGATCCGTGTCCGCGTCAACACCCGCGCGCTGACCGGCCTGGGGCTCGGCATCGACGACCTGCGCACCACCATCGCCAACGTCAACGTCAATTCGCCGACCGGCACCTTCGACGGCCCGGTGCGGTCGTCGCAGCTCAAGATCGACGGCCAGATCACCGCGCCGGAAACTCTGGCGGATCAGGTCATCGCCTACCAGAACGGCGCGCCGATCCGTCTGCGCGATGTCGCCACCGTGGTCGAAGGCCCCGAGAACACCCAGCTTGCCGCCTGGGCGAACACCACCCAGGCGATCATCCTCAACGTCCAGCGCCAGCCCGGCGCCAACGTCATCGGCGTGGTCGACGACATCAAGGCGATCCTGCCGACGCTGGAAGCCACCATGCCGGCGGGCATACGCATCACGCCCCTGACCGACCGCACCACCACGATCCGGGCCTCGATTGCCGACGTCGAGTTCGAGCTGATGCTGTCCGTGGCCCTGGTCGTGCTGGTGATCTTCGTGTTCCTGCGCAACCTGCCGGCGACGCTGATCCCGAGCCTGTCGGTGCCCCTGTCGCTGGTGGGCACGCTGGCGGCGATGTATCTGATGGGCTTCTCGCTCGACAACCTGTCGCTGATGTCGTTGACCATCGCCACCGGCTTCGTGGTGGACGACGCCATCGTCATGATCGAGAACATCGCCCGCTACATCGAGATGGGCGAGAGCCGGATGCAGGCGGCACTCAAGGGTGCGGGCCAGATCGGCTTCACCATCGTCTCCCTGACCGTCTCGCTGATCGCGGTGCTGATCCCGCTGCTGTTCATGGGGGACGTGGTCGGGCGGCTGTTCCACGAGTTCGCCATCACGCTGGCGGTCACCATCGTGATCTCGGCCATCGTCTCGCTGACCCTGGTGCCGATGATGTGCGCGCGCATGCTGCGCGAGGAGGCCCATGGCTCGGGCAACTGGCTGTCGCGCCGGCTCGAGGGCGGGCTGGACCGTCTCATCGCCGGCTATTCGCGGGCACTCGCCGTCGTGCTCGACCACCAGGCGCTGACCCTGGTGGTCGCGACATTGACCGTGCTGCTGACCGTGGCGATGGCCGTCGTGATCCCCAAGGGCTTCTTTCCGGTCCAGGACACCGGCGTCATCCAGGGCATCTCGGTGGCCAGCCAGACCATCTCGCTGAAGGCGATGAGCGAGCATCAGCAGGCGCTCGGACGCGCCATCCTGGCCGATCCCGACGTGGTCAGCCTGTCTTCGTTCATCGGCGTCGACGGCCAGAACATGACGATGAATTCCGGCCGTTTCCTGATCAACCTCAAGCCGCATGACGATCGGGCCCTGACCTCGGTCGGGCTGATCGGACGCATCGGCCAGGAGGTCGCCGGCGTGCCCGGCGTGCGTCTGTACATGCAGCCGGTGCAGGACCTGTCGCTCGATACCGCGACCTCCGCCACGCAATACCAGTTCGTGCTGGAAAACCCCGACGCGGCACAATTCACCCAGTGGGTGCCAAAGATGGTCGCGCGCCTGCAGCAGGAGCCGACGCTGGCCGATGTCGCCAGCGACATGCAGGCGAGCGGCCTGACCGCCTTCATCGACCTGGACCGGTCCACCGGCGCCCGCTTCTCGATCACGCCGCAGACCATCGACAACGCGCTGTATGACAGCTTCGGCCAGCGCCAGGTCTCGACGGTCTACACCCAGTCGAACCAGTATCGTATCATCCTGGAAGCCGACCCGCGCTTCCAGTCCAACCTGTCCAACCTGGGCCAGATCTATCTGCCCGGCATCACCGGCACGTCCACCACGACCACGGGGGCCGCCCACTCGCCGACCGGAGGGCTGGTGCCGCTTCCCAGCGTGGCGACGGTGCGTCTGGGCAGCTCGCCGCTGCTGATCAGCCATCTCGGGCAGTTCCCGGCGACCACCATCTCGTTCAACCTCGCCCCCGGAGCCTCGCTCGGACAGGCGGTGCGCGCCATCGAGCAGGCCGAGCATTCGATCGGGCTGCCGCCAAGCTTCACCGTCTCGTTCCAGGGCACCGCGGCGGCGTTCCAGGCCAGCCTCGGCAACGAGTTCTTTCTCGTCATCGCCGCTCTCGCCGCAGTCTATATCGTGCTCGGCGTGCTCTACGAGAGCTTCATCCACCCGGTGACGATCCTGTCCACCTTGCCGTCCGCGGGGGTCGGCGCCCTGCTCGCGCTGATGCTGGCGGGGATGCAGCTCGACGTGATGGGCATCATCGGCATCGTGCTGCTGATCGGCATCGTCAAGAAGAACGCCATCATGATGATCGACTTCGCGCTATCGGCCGAGCGCGACGGCGGCCTGGCGCCGCGGCAGGCGAT
>CAXTCT010000049.1:0-10723 GCA_964242565.1 uncultured Acetobacteraceae bacterium
CCGTTCCGCACCGCGCACCATGTCACCGGCCGCCTGGTCGGGCGCGCCGAGGCGAGAGGGGTCGATCTGGCCGGACTGACACTGTCGGAGATGCAGCAGGAGGAACCCGGCATCACCGAGGACATCTTCACGGTGCTGGGCGTCGACGCCTCGACCGCGTCGCGCGTCAGCCACGGCGGCACCGCCCCTGCCAATGTTCGCCGTGCCGCACAGGCCTGGCTCGACGAGCCGTCCGGACCGGACAGGATCCATGATCGGGCCAGGACGAAGGCAACGCCGTTGGAGCAGAAGCCATGATCCGCGCGGTGCTGATCGTGCTTGCCGCATTGACGCTATCGTTGCCGCTATCCTCCTGCGGCCGCAAGGGCGCGCCCCATCCGCCGGGCCCAAGCGACCAGGTCATCTATCCCAAGAGCTATCCAACCGAATGAAGCTCCGGGGTTTCGCCCCGGGGATGCAGGCATTATTGGGCAGGCATGGCCGCGGCGAGACCACCCGACGCGCCGACCCGCGCCTGGATCTGAACCCCGACGGCCTGCCAGGCGCCGCCGGCATCCTGGGCGAGCAACGGAGCGCCGCTGGTTCCCCTCGTGCCGGCACAGTCATGCGCGATCACGACATGACCGGTCATGTCCGCCTGCAACCCGGTGATACGGCAGGGGGGCCCCGCGACGGCTAATTCGTCGCGGTTCTGTCCGTAGCCGGCGAGATGCACGACGGTCCCACGTGACGGAAGCGCGCGCGCCAGCTTCAGGGTGTCGCCTGGTGGGGCGATCGGATGATCGAGTATCAGCAGCGCACGATCGAGGCCGGCGGTTCGGGCCTCCGATCGCGGATCATAGAGCGGGGAGAGAAGAAAATGCAGAACCCGCGCATGCGCATCGTAATGGCCGAGGCGGTAACGCAGCAGCACATGCACCGAAGCGGGCTGCAGATATTGCCCGGTCCGCGTCACGAACAGGCAATGTGCGGCGGTGACCGCGACCGCCGGCGCGATCAGGAAGCCGGTGCAGCGACCGCCGAGTTCGGTCTGTGTCCGCAACAATGTCCGCCATGGTGCATCGCCCAGCGTCACCGGATGAAGTGTTTCGCCGGTGGAAAGGCCGGGCAACAGAAAAACAGCCAGGACGATTTCCTGCACCAGCTTAACCATTTCGTATTCAAACTGCTTTAAAACATTAAATAAGACATGCGCTTCTTTTGCGCCATCAGATCGCCACGGTAGGTCCGGCACCATACGTCCGGCAACGAGAGCGGTCACGCGCGAACGCGAAATTTGGAGGGGATTTTCGTGATCAGGCACGACGGTTCAATGACTACAAGGCCACCGGCGCCGGACCAGCCACTGCCGGACCAGCAGGCAAGCAATTGCCTCGGTGACAAGTTGGCCCATCGTGCCCTGGGTGGAGGCAGGCCACGCCCGGCCTTGGCCGCCTTGTCCGCCGAGGCGCGGGACCGCCTTTATGACCGCATGTTTCCACGTCATATCTGTCTGGGAGCGCCGTCGCAGCCTCGACGCGGAGGTCAATGACCGGTCCGATCCGCTCCCCCGACGGCCAGCATGGCGTGATCGTCGTACACGCCTTCGGTAATTATCGAGAGGCGGAATTTCTCGACGATCCCGAGGTCATCGAGAGACTGGTCGCCAGCGGTGAAGGCTGGCGCGTCACCGACGCGATCCGGCTCTGCGGAATTCCCAGGGATCCTGATCTCAGCTACGGATAAACTCCGGCAGATCCTGCGTCAGGCAGTCCTTCTCGGTCCTGAACGGATCGCGCGGCGCGCCTTGATATGCGGTCCAATCATCCGGTCGAACACGGCCCGGTCCGCACACCGGGCCGATCGGGTGTCCTGAGCAGCAGCTTGCGGTCGCCGGCGAAGGTATCGGGATCCCCGATGGAGCCCGATGATGATCCACCGGCGGCGTGGCTCTCGGGAAGGGGTTTCACCTCCCGCGCGCGCCTCAATTTCGCGATTTCATCTCGTCGACGCCGTTAATCGCCAATTAAGCCACGCGGCGCAGGATATGACCGACCGGTTCATGAAATGAAAGCGTCGGATGAATTTCGTGCATCCCAGCGGCACCAGCATCGTCGCGGTCGATCCGCATCTAGCGAGACATCCCGGCAGGTTCGAACAGCCGTCCGCGACCGGCGAGCTTGCCAAGGTTGCCGACCGGCCGGAAGCCAGGCAGAGGATGCCGGTCCCGGGCGGCATGATCAGGGCTCTGTTCGACCGCGACTTCTACCTGGCGGCCAATCCCGACGTGGCTGCCGCCGGGATCGATGCGCTGGAACATTTTCTGGATTGGGGATTGAACGAGGGCCGTTCGCCGCATCCCTTGTTCGATCCCCGCTTCTACGCCGCCCAGATGCCGCTCCTGGATGTCCCGGAGGTCCCATTCCTGCATTACCTGCGGGACGGCGCCCGCAATGGGCTTGATCCGCACCCGTTATTCATCACCTCGCATTATATTACCCAGACGGAAGACCATTCCCTGTTCGGGCAAGTGCCGCTGCTGCATTTTCTTTCCTCCGGCACGCGCAAGCAACACGCGCCGAACCCGTTGTTCGACGCCGCCTATTATCGCCGGGTGAACCGGATCGACATGGACCATCCGCGACATCCATTGCTGCATTATGTCGGCACCGGATGGCGCGAGGGCTGCCGGACGCATCCGCTGTTCGATCCCGCCTATTATCTTGCGCTGCGACCCGATGTCGCGGTGGCAGGGCATGATCCGCTGGCGCATTTCCTGCGTCACGGTCATCGCGAGGTTCCGTCCACGCACCCGATGTTCGATCCGGCGCATTACCGCGCGGCGTTCCGCGACCAGCCTGAGGCCATTGCCGCGATCGATGCGGCTGGCGCGATCATCCACTACACGACCCACCCGAAGCCGCCTTCGCCGCACCCGTTGTTCCAGCCCGAGTTCCATGCCCGCGATCACGGCCCTGTGCTGGCTGCCAGCGTCGGCGACGATCCGTTCCTGCATTTCCTGGAATTTGGGCTCAGCCTCCGGCATGAGCCGGAACTAGACAATCAGACGTGGAAGCTTTCGCCGCAACCGCAACGGCCCTTTTCGTTGGGATTGACGAAAACGAAGCCGGCCTCGAGATCCTTGACCTCATAATCCATCGTCGTGCCGATCAGGAACAGCGAGGCCTTGCGGTCCACCAGCACGGTCACGTCCTTGTCGCGAACGACTTCGTCGCTGGGGCCCGGCTGGTCGACCCAGGCCATGTCGTAGGACAGGCCCGAGCAGCCCTTGGTGCCGACGCTGATGCGCAGCAGCCGGCCGGCGTGGGCCGAGGCATAAAGCGCACGAAGCCGGCCGGCCGCTGCCTCGGAAAGGCTCATCAGCGGCGGCAGCTCCCGCCGCGGACGTGCCGGAGTGGAAGCCGCCTGGATCGCGACGTCGGTCATGACGGAATCTTCCCCTCTCAGAACATGTTCAGCGCGAGACGCGCGTCTTCGCTCATCCGGCTGGCGTCCCAGGGCGGGTCCCAGACCGTTTCCACCTCGCAGGCGGTAACCCCGGCAATCAGCAGCACGGCGTCGCGAACCTGCACCGGCAGCTCCTGCGCACTTGGGCAGCCCGGAGCGGTCAGCGTCATCTCGACCTTGACCCGCCCGTCGTCATGCAGATCCACCGCATAGATCAGACCGAGCTCGTAGATGTTCACCGGGATTTCCGGATCGAACACGGTGGCGATGGCGGCGATCACCGCATCCTCGTGGGGAGCGGAAACCGTCTCACCGGGCGGGGACCAGCTGCCGACCGCCGGCGCCGTACCCTGGCCGTCACCGAGCGAGAAACCACCGGCAATTTCAAGGTCATCGACGGTCTTTACCGCCGTATCGTCGCGGCCGTCAGCCGACATCTCCATCAGACGATCCTTTCGCTCTTGAGCGCGTCGATCAACGCCGCCCATGGCAAGGTCGCACAGCGTATTCGCGACCGGTATTCATGTAGGTTCTCGAAGGCGACCAGCAAACCCAAAGCTTCGGCGGAGTTGCCGTCGCGCAGCATGACATCAAATTGCCCGAACAGCGAGTGAATGGCGGGCTCGTCCAACCCTGCGACCGTCTCGGCCATCAGGTCGGCCGAGGCCATGCAGATGGCACAACCCCGGGTCTGGTGCAGCACCCGCTCGACGCCGCCGCCCGGCGACAGGGCCAGCGTGACATGCACCTTGTCGCCGCAGAACGGGTTGTTGCCGTCGGCCTGCCGATCCGCCGGGTCGAGCACGCCGGCATGAAGCGGCTGGCGCGCCCGCTCCATGATCAGGCGCTGGTAGAGCGCCTCGTCGCGCGGCTCCCTGTGGTCCATGTTCAGGCAAAGAACCCGCGCACCTGCTCCAGGCTCGTCGCCAGCAGGTCGATCTCGGCGAGCGTCGTGTACAGCCCGAAGCTCGCCCGCGCGGTGCTACCGACACCCAGACGCCGCATCAGCGGCTCGGCGCAGTGATTGCCGGCACGGATGGCAATGCCGTTGCGGTCCAGCAGGGTCGCGATGTCATGGGCGTGGGCATTCTCCATCGTGAACGAGATCACGCCGCCGCGTTCCTGCGCCTGGCCCAGGATGCGCAGCCCGGGGATCATGGCGAGACGGCGCAGCGCATGTTCGGTCAGGGCCGCCTCATGGGCCTGGATGCGGTCCAGGCCCACCGCCTCGACATAATCGATCGCGGCCCCGAGCCCGATCGCCTCGATGATCGCCGGCGTCCCGGCCTCGAAGCGATGCGGCAGTTCCGCCCAGCTCGAGCGTTCGAAGCTGACGCTGCTGATCATGTCGCCGCCGCCCATGAACGGGGGCAGTTTCTCGAGCAGGGACTGACGCCCCCAGAGCACGCCGATGCCGGTCGGGCCATACAGCTTATGCCCGGTGAACACGTAGAAATCGGCGTCGATCGCCTGGACGTCGATACGACGATGCACCACCGCCTGGGAGCCATCGAGCATCAGCAGCGCACCGGCCTCATGGGCCATCGCCGCGATCCGGGCCGCCGGCGTGATGCTGCCCAGCACGTTGGACATGTGCGTGACGGCCACCAGCGCGACCCGCCCGTCGGCAAGCAGCGCCTGCAGGTGATCCAGATCGAGTTCGCCGCGGTCGGTGACGCGGGCGACGCGCAATTCGGTCCCCCGCCGGTCGCGCAGCATCTGCCATGGCACGATGTTGGAATGATGCTCCATCTCGGAGATCACCACCGCCTGGCCCGGCTGCAGCGTATCGCCGAGGGAATGCGCCAGCAGGTTGATCGCCCCGGTGCTGTTCTGGGTGTAGATGATCTCGCGCCGCGACGGGGCGTTGATGAGCTTCGCCACCTTGTCGCGCACGCCTTCATAGGCGTCGGTCGTGCGCTCGCTCATCCAATGCAGTCCGCGATGCACGTTGGCGTATTGCGTGCGCATGGTCTGCGCCATCGCCTCGATCACCATTTCCGGCTTCTGTGCCGAAGCGGCGCTGTCGAGGAACACCAGTTTCCTGCCGCGCACGGTCTGCGACAGGATCGGAAAATCCGCCCGCAGATGGGAAAGGTCCGAGTCCGGCCGGTTCACGGTCATCTCGTTCATGCGGTACTCCTGCCCCAGGATTGATCCACGGCGCGTTCGAGCAATGCGCGCACTAGCTCGTCGTCGATCAATGCCAGCGCATCGGCGAGAAAGGCGCGCACCAGCATGGCGCGGGCCTCGTGCAGGGAGACACCACGGCTGCGCAGATAGAAAAGCTGCTCCTCGTCGAGCGCGCCCGCCGTGGCGCCATGGCTGCATTTGACGTCGTCGGCATAGATCTCGAGCTCCGGCTTGCTGTCGATCTCGGCGGTGTCGGACAGCAGCAAGGCCTGGTTGCGCTGATAGCCGTCGGTCTTCTGGGCCGCCCGGGCCACCACGATCTTGCCCTGGAACACGCCGCGCGAATGCCCCGAGAGGATGTTCTTGACGGTCTGCCGCGAGTTGCAGGATGGAGCGTCATGCGTGATCACGCTGGTCAGGTCGGCATGCTGGCGATCGCCGAGCAGTTGCGCGCCATTGACCTGCACCTCGCCGCCACGTCCGCCCAGGCGCGCATGGACCTCGTGGCGCGCGAGACGCGCGCCCAAGGCCAGGCTGAAGCTGTCATAGGAGGCGCCCTGGGCCACCTCGGCATAGACCGTCGAGAAATGCAGCGCCTCGCGGCCTTCGTCCTGCAGCAGCACATGCGTCAGATGGGCGCGGTCCCGCAGCTCGATCTCCAGCACCGGGTTGTTGACATAGCGCCCATCGCCCTGGGCGATCTCGAGCAGGGAAAGCCTGGCGCCCGCTTCGATCAGAACCGAGAAGCGCGGATGGGCCGAGACGACGTCATGGGCTCCCTGCTCTCCCGATCCGAGCAGGATCAGCAGCAGCCGCCCCGCATCGAACCCGGCCGGCACCTGGATGGCTGCGCCGTCCTCGGCCAGCATGGTGTTCAACGCCACCATCGCGTCGCGCCCGGGGCGGCCAAGCATGCCCCAACCGGGTCCGGTGCGCATCTCGATCCCGTCGGGCTGGCGCGACAGCGTCGCCTCGAAGCGCCCGTTGACGAACACGAGCCGGGGCGCATCCTCGAGCCCCGCCGACGCCAGGCCGATCCGGTCCAGCAGCGCCCGCGCCGATGCCAAAGCGGGGGCCAAAGCGGGAGCCGGCACCGCCGGCGAGAGCTCGGTCAGCAGACGCAGGTCGGTATATTTCCAGGCCTCGACCCGGCGGGTCGGCAATCCGAAACTAGCCAGGAAGGCCGCCGCTTCGTCGCGGACGGCGGCATTGGCGAGATCCCGGCGCCGTTCCTGGTAGAGCGTCAAAAAGGAGTGGGCGTTGGTTGTGGAATTGCCGCTTCCCGCGCTGACGCCGCCCGCCTCGATGGCGTTCATGCCGCCTCCGCGATCAACTGCGCATAGCCTTCCGCCTCGAGCTGCCGCGCGAGTTCCGCCCCGCCGCTGCGGATGATCCGTCCCGCGGCCATCACATGCACATGGTCGGGCGTGATGTAATCCAGCAGACGCTGGTGATGGGTGATGATCAGCGCCGAGAAATCCGGTGCCCGCAACGCATTGACGCCTCCGGCCACGATACGCAGCGCATCGATGTCGAGCCCGCTGTCGGTCTCGTCGAGAATGGCGAATTTCGGCTGCAGCAACGCCATCTGCAGCACCTCGTTGCGCTTCTTCTCGCCGCCGGAGAACCCGACATTGACATGACGCTTGAGCAACTCGGGAGGCATCGACAGCCGTGCGCATTCCGAGCGCGCGAGCTTGAGGAACGCCACCGCATCGAGCTCGGGCTCGCCGCGTGCGCGACGCACGGCATTGACCGCCGTGCGCAGGAAGTTGGCGTTGTTCACGCCCGGCAGCTCGATCGGCGCCTGGAAGGCCAGGAACAACCCGGCCGCGGCACGCGCCTCCGGCTCCATCGCCAGCAGGTCATGATCGCCATACTGCACGCGGCCGGCGGTGACGACGTAGTCCTCGCGCCCGGCCAGCACATACGAAAGCGTGGATTTGCCGGACCCGTTCGGACCCATGATGGCATGCACCTCTCCCGGCGCCACCACCAGATCGACGCCCTTGAGGATGGCCTTTTCGACACCGGCATCGTCGATCGTCGCGCACAGGCCGGAGATCGTCAGGGCCGTGCTCATCCGACGCTGCCCTCGAGGCTGACGGCCAGCAGCTTCTGCGCCTCCACGGCGAATTCCATCGGCAGTTCCTTGAGGACGTCCTTGCAGAAGCCGTTCACGATCAGGCCCACCGCATCCTCTTCCGACAGGCCGCGCTGGCGGCAGTAGAACAACTGGTCCTCGGATATCTTCGAGGTGGTGGCCTCATGTTCGACCTTCGCGGTCATGTTGCGGCTCTCGATGTAGGGCACCGTATGCGCTCCGCAGCGATCGCCGATCAGCAGGCTGTCGCACTGGGTGAAGTTCCGCGCGTGGGCCGCCTTCGGCATCATCCGCACCAGCCCGCGATAGGTGCTGTCGGACTTGCCGGCGCTGATGGTCTTGGCGACGATGGTCGAACGCGTGCCCCGCCCGATATGGATCATCTTGGTGCCGGTATCGGCCTGCTGGTGGTTGTTGGTGACCGCCACGGAATAGAACTCGCCGACGCTTTCCTCGCCCTGGAGGATGCAGGAAGGATATTTCCAGGTGATCGCGGAGCCGGTCTCGACCTGGGTCCAGGAGATCCGCGAGCGCGCGCCACGGCAGGCGCCGCGCTTGGTGACGAAGTTGTAGATGCCGCCCCGGCCCTGGCTGTCACCGGGATACCAGTTCTGCACCGTGCTGTATTTGATCGTGGCGTCGTCCATCGCGACCAGCTCGACCACGGCTGCATGCAGCTGGTTCTCGTCGCGCATCGGCGCGGTGCAGCCTTCGAGATACGATACGGAAGCGCCCGCCTCGGCGATGATCAGCGTCCGCTCGAACTGCCCGGTATTCTTCGCATTGATGCGGAAATAGGTCGACAACTCCATCGGGCATTTCACGCCCTTGGGGATGAACACGAACGAGCCATCGGTGAACACCGCCGAGTTCAGCGCCGCATAGAAATTATCCGCCGCCGGCACCACGCTGCCGAGATATTGCCGCACCAGATCGGGATGCTCGCGCACCGCCTCGCTGATCGCACAGAAGATCACGCCCGCCTTCATCAAGGTCTTGCGGAAGGTGGTCGCCACCGAGACGCTGTCGAACACCGCGTCGACGGCCACCTGCGGACGATCGCGGATAGCCTCGCCATCCTCGTCCACCTCACCGGCACCCTCGACGCCCGCAAGGATCGCACGCTCCTTGAGCGGGATGCCGAGCTTCTCGTACATCGCCAACAGCTCGGGATCGACCTCGTCGAGCGATTTCGGTCCCGGCTTGCGCTTGGGTGCCGCATAATAATGCGCATCCTGATAATCGATCGGCGGATAGGCGACCTTGGCCCATTCCGGCTCGGCCATCTGCTTCCAGGCCTCGAACGCCTTCAGCCGCCAGGCCAGCAGCCATCCCGGCTCCTGCTTGCGCAGCGAGATCAGGCGGATGGTGTCCTCGTTCAGCCCCTTGGGCGCGAGGTCCATCTCGATGTCGGTCTCGAACCCCCACTTATAGGTGGAGCTGGTAAGGGTCTCGACGGTATCGAGGGTCTCGGCGATGGCAGGCATGAAACCTCACTCGGCAGTGGCCGGCGCGCGTCGCGCCGGCAGTTGATCGACAGCAAATTTGGCCGGGGAGATCGGCTCCAGGCGCATATCCGCCAGGGTGATCCGGGTCAGGGCCGAGCGGATGGCGCTGTTGACCGGGTCCCAACGCCCACGTACCGGACACAGGCCCTGCGCCTCGCAGCCCCCGACGGCGCCATCGACGCACGCCGTCAGCGAGATCGGACCGTCGATCGCGGCGATGACCCGGGCCACCGGGATCTCCTCGAGCGGCCGGGCCAGCCGGTAGCCGCCGCGGGCGCCGCGCTGCGACGCCACCAGCCCGTCGGCCGCCAGGGCTTTCAGCACCTTGGCCACCGTCGGTTCGGGAACACCCGTCTCCTGGGCCAGCCAGGGAGAGGTGGTGACCCCGCCGCTTGCCTCAAGGCGCACCAGCACGACCACCGCATAGTCGGTGAGCTTCGATAGCCTCAACATTGCTTTCGCCATATGTGGACCGGAGCGGTCCTGTATGCTCAGGAGATGACGTCCCCTGACCCTCGCGTCAAGGGGCAAGCAGGTTTTCGGCGGCGGCTGGCAAGTAAATCCAGTTCATCAATATTCGACGTCGCCGAACAGGGCACGCAGCGCCAGATAGAACAGCCCGCCCACCAACGCTCCCACCAATGTGCCGTTGATGCGCACATATTGCAGGTCGCGGCCCACGCGCAGCTCCAGCCGCTCGACGATCATGCCGGCGTCCCAGCCGCCGACCACGGTGCCGATGAAGCCGGACAATCGTTCACGCAGCCCCGGCAGCACCCGCAACACCAGGCTTCGGACCGCCCCCTCCACCCGCTCGCGGATGCGGTCGTCGCGCGTCAGCCTTCCGCCCAGCCTGGGCAGGGCGTCGGCAATCAGGCCGGCGAGCCAGCCATCCGGACGGGCCAGATCGGCCTCGATCATGACCCTGGCCCGCTGCCAGACCTCGGCACCCCAGCCTCGTATGCTTTCGTGGCCGACCAGGCCGCGCAACGCCTCGCCGACCTCATGCCCGCGTCCGGGATCGGTCTCGATGCGGTCGATCTCGTGGCGCACCCAGGCGGTGAAGGCCTCGCGCAGTTCCGAGCCGGCCGGATCGGTGCGATCGAGTTCCTGGCTCATCGCGCCCAGCACCCGCGTGGCGATCGAGCCGCCCACGGCCCATCCGACCAGACGGCCGCCCTGTTCGCGCACCCGGTCCTCGATCAGGACGCGCATGCTGGCCTCCTTGCTGCGCAGCAGCCCCTTGAGTTTGCCGAGCAGGAACGTCAGCACCTCCTGGTGGCGGTCGTTATCGACCAGGGTGCGGAGCGCGCGCGCGATCACCGGCGCCAGCGTCTCGCCGCTCAGCAGGCGTGGCAGGGTGCGCGCCATCAGCTCGCCGGCCCGGCCATCCTCCAGCCGGTCGAACAGATGCGGCACCGCCGAGGCCACCGCCCGCCCGATCACAGCGCCCGTCTGCGCATCGGACAGCACGCCGCCGAGCAATGCCGGGATGTCGAGGCTGCCGATCGCGCGGTTGATATCGGCCTCG
>CAXTCT010000050.1:0-10663 GCA_964242565.1 uncultured Acetobacteraceae bacterium
GCGAGGACAGCGAGATGCCTGTCCAGCGCCTGCCTGATGAAGCGGCAATCCGTCATCTCCAGCTCATACGGGCGGTAGCTGGTCAGCTCGAGCATTTTCGCCGATAGCGCGGTCTCGAGACGATCACGCTCCTCCGCATCGAGCCCGCGCGCTCCGAGCCGGAACAGCTCCGCCAGGGTCGCGGCATCCTGATATTCTCGCACCGTCGATTTGGCGAAGGCGAGATCGGGCCGATGCCGGCGCCGTCTGATCGCCGAGAGGCCCGAAAGCTGCGAGCCGAGAGCCATGACACGGCCGTTGCGGACCGAGCGGCTGCTGATGCTGTGGTCGTGCATCCGGTAGTCGCCGAGCATTTCGTCAAGGTTGTGCAGACGTCCGATTTCCTGAAGTCTCCAGTAAAGATCACTGTCTTCGGCATGGGCGACGTGGCGGTAGCCGCCCACCTGTTGCAGCCGGCTGCGATAGGTCATCAGGAAGGGATGCGCGATATAGGGCTCCTTGCACGGAGCCAGGAACGGATCGGAGCGCTCCGGCGGGTCGAAACGCATGACCGGACCGAGCGGGCTTCCCGCCTGATCGATATGCCGGACCGAGCCGCCAACGGCCACGCAGCCGGGATTGGCCCGCAGGTAGTCGACCTGCCTGGCCAGGCGGTCGGGACAGGCGAGGTCATCCCCGTCGTGACGCGCCACGAACTCCGCCCGGCACTGCTCGAGACCGTAATTCAGCGCGTCGACGATGCCGCCATTCGTCTTGGCGAAAATCTCGATCCGTGGATCGGAATCCGCCAATTGTGACAGTATGAAGTCGGTATCGTCCGTGGAGCCATCATTGACAATGACGATTCGAATATCCGATAGCGTCTGCTTCTGGATGCTTTGGACCGCATCTCGAAGGGTATTCGCGGCATTGAAGACCGGTATCAGAACATCGATCCGCGGGGTGTCCATGACATTGCCTGACGTTCCGGCAGGATAAGAGTTGCGCAACCGAGGCGGCCGCCGCTACTCCACCCGGCATGCGCCGTCGGCGGCCGGCCGCCGGATGGCCTGCTCGCGTGCGTCCTGAATCGGGGAAGGTCATCATGGATGCAACGCCGCCTGCCGGAGTTCCACCACGTGGAATGAGGACATTGGCGGTGCGGGGCGGGATCGCTGTCGGGCTGTCCCAGGCGGTGAAGATCACCACACAGGTGATCAACGTCGTCGTTCTGTCGAGGTTGCTGCAGCCGGGCGATTTCGGCCTGCTCGCCGCCCTTGCCCCGCTCATCGCCTTCGTCAACCTGTTCCAGGGCATGGGCATGCAGCAGGCGGTCATCCAGCATCGTGACCTGCCGCCCGAACAGCTCAGCAGGATCTTCTGGCTGACCTTTGCGGTCAGCTTGAGCTGCGCCCTTCTGGTGGCGGTGGCCTCGCCCGCGGTCGCGGCCTTCTACCGCGATCCGCGGCTGCGCTGGCTCACGGTCGCGGCCTCGCTGCCGCTGGTGGTCGCCGGCGTCACCTCCCTGCCGATGGCCATGCTCAGCCGCGAGCTGCGCTTCGGCACCGTGGCCCTCATCGAGACCGTCAGCATGGTGGTCGGACCGGTCGCCGCCGTCATCGCGGCACTTCTGGGTGCCCGCTACTGGTCGCTGCTGGTGTCGACCTACGCCAGCTGCCTGCTCAACCTGGCCCTGGCCTGGATGGCGACGCGATGGCTGCCCGAGCGGCCCGGCCTGCATCTGCCGAGCCGCTCCCTGCTGACCTTCGGCGCCAATCTCAGCGGCTTCACGATCGTCAATTTCTTTTCGCGAAACCTCGACAACGTGCTGATCGGCCGCGCCTGGGGACCGATCAGTCTCGGCTATTACAGCCGCGGATATTCCCTCATGCTGCTGCCCCTGCAGGCGATCAACGGCCCGATATCCAGCGTCATGGTCCCGCTGATGAGCCGTATCGAGGCCGACAAGCCGCAGCTCCGGAGCGTCTATCTGCGCACGATGAACCAGGTCCTGCTGCTGGCCGTGCCGGGCATGGCGGCGATGACCCTGACCGCCGCGGACGTGATCGGATTATTGTTCGGCAGCAAATGGGCGGCGATCGTGCCGATTTTCGCCTGGCTTGGGCTGGCGGGCCTCTGGCAGCCGGTCGGCAACTCGACCGGCTGGCTGTTCATCTCCCAGGGCCGCACCCGGGCGATGCTTCACTGGGGGCTGTATTCGTCGGCGACCACCGTGCTGTCCTTCTTCGCGGGCCTGCCCTGGGGCGCGGTCGGCGTCGCGGCCGCCTATACCATCAGCGACTATGTGGTACGCGCGCCGGTGCTGTTCTGGTACATGGGACGCCAGGGACCGGTGCGGATGGGGGATTTCTACAGCCTGCTCGCGCCGTTCCTCGCCGGCGCCCTGGCGACCCTTGCCGCCCACGCCGCCTTGGTGCGGCACGGTCACCTCCACGGCATCTACGCCATCGCGGTGACCGTGCTGCTTTCGTACGGGCTTGCCATCCTGGCCATCCGGCTTTCGCCCGGCGGACGCGCAAGGCTCGGCGACAGCCTGGATCTGGTCAGGCAGCTGACCCGGATACGGAGAAAGCGGGCATGACCAACGCGACTTCACGAAGCGTGACGGTCATCATTCCGACCTTCAACCGATCCCGGTATCTTGGCGCCGCAATCCAAAGCATCCTGGCCCAGAGCCTGCCGGCCACCGAGATCATCATCGTCGACGATGGCAGCACCGACGACACCCCGGCCATCGCACAAGGCTTCGGCGCGCCGGTGCGCTATGTCCGCAAGGAGAATGGAGGCAAGTCGACCGCCTTGAATCTGGGTCTTGAGCATGCCAGGGGCGAACTGATCTGGATGTTCGACGACGACGACATCGCCGCACCGAAAGGCCTGCACTACATGGTCGAGGGCATGGCGCGGCCCGATACCGATTTCGTCCACGGAGCCTACGTGACGTTCAGGTCGGAGGAATATTCCGGCCAGGGCATGCTCGACATCGCCTCGAAGGATGTCGAGCATGGCGGATCCTGTCTCGGCCTCTACGGCCTCCACATCAGCCTGATGATGCAGAATTTCGTCATGCAGCCCGGCATGCTCGTTCGCCGCGAATGCTATGACGCCTTGGGGCCGTTCGACGAGAAGCTGATCCGCTCCCAGGATTATGACATGCTGCTGAAGCTCGCCCGCCGGTTCAAGGGGCGTCCGGTGGATGAGGTCGTCTTCTGTCAGCGACACCATCGGGGCCGGAGAGGATCGCTGAAGAACCCGGTCGGAGCCGGTAAGGTGAACGAGGCGTGGATCGCCTATGACAGGATCATATTCGAAAGGATCCTTGATGATTACGCTCTGATGGAATTCCTGCCCGGCGGCGGGGCACGGCCGCCGACGGTCGATGACCGCGCGACCGCGCATCTGATCCGCGGCTGCATCATGGGCCGCAAGCAGCTCTGGGATCATGCGGCGTCGGATCTCGCCGAGGCCGCCAGGCTCGCCGCCGCAGGCGGGCGGACGCGCCTGACGCCCCTGGAACGCAACAGCATCAGGCAGCTTCTCGACATACGCAATCCCAACCCGGCCAGCATACTGGATGCCGACGGGTTCCTGCTCGCCCTTTCGCGGGTGGGCAGCTGGCGGCTGCGGGAGGATATACGCGCAGCTTTGCTCTATCCCCTGCCCTACGTCATCCGCCGGGCCCTCGCCAACAGGGCGGCGCGTGAAACTTCCAGGGCCCTGCGGACCTATGCCTGCATCGCGACACCCTATTCCGCGTTTGCCGCGGGAATCGGCAAGATAAAGAGCAAGTTCCGGCCCAGGCAGGGGCAACAGCAGGCGCAGCGGGAGCAGGAATTCGGCTGATGCACCGTCCGTGCTGATCCATCCTTCCGCCACGAGCGGCCGACCATCATCATCGGCGGCAGTAAAGGTCAGGCTTCCGGACACCTGTCATCCCAAGCTGCCTGAAGTTCGGCCTTGATGCAGCCCAGCGCCCAGTCCGGATCGAGTTCGATCCGCCGCGAATAATCTTCCGCGACAAGGGCCAGCGCCTGATAGGCGGCATGGTCATGCCAAAGGTGGCGTACGGCATCCGCCCATTCCGATACGGGCGCCCCCGGATCGACCAGAACCCCCCCCGGACCGATCGCCTCCCTCAATCCGCCGATTCTCGATCCCACCACGGGAATGCCGTTGATATGGGCTTCCGAGGCAATCCGTCCCCATGCTTCCTGCCACTGGCTCGGCGCCAGCAGGATGCGGGCGCGGCCATAGACCGCGCGCATGTTCGATTGATGTGGCACGAAGCTGACATTGGGCAACGCGCCGAGGCGTGTCTTGAGGGCGGATTTCTGTCGCGACGAAAGCATCCAGGACTCGATGAACTCGAACGGGATGTCCGGGCAGGCGCGGGCAACCCCGATGGCGACGTCGAGGCCTTTTTCGGGAACCATGCCGATGAAGACGACCGACTGGCGGTTCCGGTCGGCGACCGCATACCGCTCGCGCTGGATCAACGGCGGCACCACGGCTGAAGCAATGCCGAAATGTTTTGCATAGAAGCCGGCGGTGAAGTTCGAATTGGCAATGTAGCGCGCCACCAGCCCTGCCGGCGTTCCGTTCATGCGTTTCCGTTCGGCATCGTGCCAATACACCACCATGGGAAGACCAAGGGCGGTGATCGCATGGGCCACCGGCATGGCGGACATGGCCTGGACCAGCGCCACGTCAGGCTTGAACTCGTCTATGACATCGCGGATGTTGCGATGGATATCCGCAACCCGGAACACCCGATGCGACTGGAACCGATCGGCCATGAATGTTCGCCCGAACACCAGCATCCGGCCGGTAGCGATGAAACCACGGATGCTCTTGCGTTTGAGCGTCGCCGCGACCGCTACCTCGTCCCCGGCCCGGGTGAAGGCTGACAACATCTCCAGCGTCGTGGTCTGCGCGCCACCGGTCTGCTGGGGGAAGAAGGGCTCCGCAAGAACGATCAGAATCCGCAAGAGCCGCCGCCTCCACCGGGACCGATCGCCCTCGAGATAGTTTGCCTGATGGCCCGCGTCTTTTCCATGTCCTGAGGCGTTTGGTCAAACAAGTCTTTGCGGAGGAAGATTAGACGCCATGGATCATGCTGGTTCCCCGATACCGTCCTGTGCCGTTATCTTTCGGACGCATTTCTGGGACGCGTTCGTCGCCCGCCAGTTCGAGCGGCTGCGCCGCCAGGTCCAGCACGCCGATATCTTCGTGCTGGTCGATGAGACCGGCGGCAGGGTCGAAGGAATAACCCATGACCGCGTCGTGCGCCTGACCGAGGCGGATGTGCTGGCCTCCGGGCTGGCGCGGCGCGGCGAACAGAATATCCTCTGGTTCAACGGCGATTACCCGCTCTATTATTTCCGTCTGCGGCATCCGCACTATGAATATTATTTCCAGCTTGAATATGATGTCCTGCTGAATGTCGACATCGACGGGCTGATCGCGCGGATGGCGGCGGATCATGCGGATTTCGCGGGCCTGACCAAGGGCGATGCCGTGCCGGATTGGTATTGGCGCAACACCTGCGCCGATGCCTACGCGATGGAAGACGTGCGCTGGATGCTGATCTGCTGCTGTTTCTTCTCCAGGCAGGCGCTCGAACGGCTTTACGAGCGGCGTCTCGCGCTGTCGAGAGACCTGGGCGACGACCAGGCATGGCCATTCTGCGAGGCGTTCATCGCCACGGAAATCGCGCTGGCCGGACTGAAATCGGTCGAGCTTTCCACCTATCTCGACACTTCGGCCTATGATCATTGGCCGCCCTATGTCGAGTACGACCCACAGATCATGGGCCATCCCGGCATCGTCCACCCTCTGCTCAACCAGCGGCGCTACACCGACAGCCTGTTGAAATACAAGGTGGGCCTGAGCGGGTTTCTCAATCCGCTCAGCCTCTACCACCGCAAGCTGCGGCGTCTGCCGCTCAAGGACTATATCCGCGTGCTGCTGTCGTCCTTCACCGTCAAGGCCCGGCGCACGCTGGGCTCCCTTCGCGCCTGATCATGACGGCCTGCGCGCCTGATCATGACGGCCTACGCGCCTGATCATGACGGCCTGCGCCCGATGGTCCGGCGCAGGCGGCCGGTGACGCGACGGGTCAGCAACGGCCAGGTGCTGGGATGGCGGGCGATGATCCGTGCGGCGGCCAGCGTGCTGCCGGACTGGGCATGGATCTTCTGCGCGTCGATATAATGGACCATGACGCGGTATTCCTTCGCGCGCCGGCGCAGCAGGGCCGCCAGCGCGGCCTGTCCCGAATTCTCCATCAGCCGCAGGAAATAGGCGTTCGCTTCCAGCGTGCCGCGATAATCGTAGCGCCAGGCGCCGTCTCCGGTCGTGGTCCAGCTTCGGGAGATCGGACCAAATGGCAGGGTCCAGTCATACAAGGGCCTGTCGACCAGGTAGCCCCGGCCTCCGGCAGCGAAGAACTGCATCAGGTGATAGAAATCCTGCCCGAGCTTCAGGCCGGGCCGGTAGCCGAGCTTGTGCGCCCGGATGAACGAGGTGCGGATCATCGGCTTGAGGATGCCGAAGCTGAACTCGGCCGAGGTGTCGGAATGGGCGATGAAATCCTCCAGCGTGACGATCCGGCCGCCGTCGGAGGCCGGATAGGCCGTGCGCGCGAGCAGGCCGGCGGCTTCGTCGAGATGGTTCTGGTTGTCGGCCACCATGTCCACGGCTTCGCGTTCGCCATGTTCGAGCAGGATGCGCAACCGGTCGGGCTGGTAGCGGTCATCGGCGTCCAGAGTGGCTACCCATTCGCCGCGCGCCAGCGCGATGCCCTGGTTCAACGCCCGCGCCTGTCCGCCATTCCGCGGCAGCGCCACGACGCTGACGCGGCTGTCGGAGGCCGCTAAATGCTGCGCCACCTCCAGCGTGTCGTCACCCGAGCAATCCTCCAGGATGATGACCTCGAAATCCGGCTCGCTCTGGTCCAGCACCGATTGCACGGCGCGCGCGAGCGTGCCGGCGGATCTATACGCCGGAATGACGACTGACACCTTCGGCGCCGATACCTTGGGCGCGGGGCCTGTGACCATTTTTGCGCCTCCTAGCGCGGCTGTGCGGGTGCTGCGTCATAGGGCCGCCAGCGCGTCGCGAACCAGAGACGGATCACCCAGCCCCAGACGACCGGCTTGAACCGCTCGACCATGGTCTTGAGCGGACTGCCGGTGTCGCGCAGCGGATGCCAGAGCGGCACGCTGCCCGGCTTGACCGGATGCCACAAGGTGTTGCGGCGCGGCAGCACCCTCGGCGCCGGCCGGAACACGAACGAGCCGGGCGAGTGCGAGGATGTGCCGCCGCGCGCGAAATAGAAGCGGTTGCGGTTCTCCGGTCGCACGAAAATGCCGTTCCCTCCGATATCCTCGACCACCAGGCCGGCATGGGCGGCGATGCTCGGCACGGTGATCTCGTAATGGCCGCCGAGCCCATTGCGGTAGGCGCGGTCGAGCGCGCCCAGCGCCGCGCGGCTCAGGCGGCAGATCGGCAGGAACGCCTTGATCGCCTGCGCGTCGCTCCACACCATGCCGGGTGGCAATACCAGGCGCGGATAGGTCAGTTTGGCCAGCTTGTGGGGAACCTGATCGATGCGGGATATGGTGGTGGCGAGCAGGCCCGCGTCGCTGTCGCGGAAACGCTCGAACAGCACCCGCCAATTCCCTTCCCAATGCACATCGTACTCGATGAACCAGATCCGGTCCGCCTGGGGATGCCGCCGGGCGAACTCCAGGAAAACCAGATCGAGGTTCCCGGCCATCTCCCAGTCCGCGGGCTCGCATTTCACCGGATAGCCGAGACCGAACAGATCCTCGCGGCTGATCCGGACCAGGCTCTCCTCAAGCGTGCCGGCGGATTGCGACACCGGCTGCTCGCCGCTCAACACGAACCGCACCTCCATGTCGGGCGGCGCCTCGCGCCGTATCCGCTCGAACACCGCTCGTACCGGCGCATCCAGGACGTGGCAAATGAACGCGATGCAGTCCTGCATGATACCGCCAGCCTCGATCCATCGCGGTAACGCATGAGCAGAAAAATCCAGGCCGCCTTTCCCCGATTCGTGACCGCCCGACGCGATCAGTAGCATAATAAGGCGCCACGGTGTACGTTCGCAGGGTGGTTTTGCGCATTTGGCCGCACGCTCCGGGCGAGGTCGGTCGTGATTGCCGCCGCGGGGTGGAACCCGCTCGTTTCCCCGCATAGGATATCCAGATGGCGACCGTTCCGACAGCCGCACGTGCCGGGAAGCCTGTCGTCGTCGGCGGCCGGCACGGAGCGCGCGCCGACCGCACAACAAAATCCGTGCGCGCCTTGCGCTTCGCCACGGCCATCCTGTGCGCCTGCCTGTTCCTGCAGCGCTTCGGCGTGCCGCTGGGATCCAAGCCCTTCAGCCTGGTCGGCCCGGTCGGGCTCGGTCTGGCGGCCCTCGGCGTGGCGCAAGGGACCCTGGCATTCCACCGCTTCCGCCTCTGCGCCTATCTGGTTCTTGCCGTCGGCGTGATCGCCGGGGTGATGTGGCAGGTGATCAGTCCCGGCGGCGACTTTGCCGGCGGCCCCAATCTCGCGTCGATGTCGCAATTCCTGCTGCTGAGCAGCTTCGCCGTGCTGAGCTTCGCCGAGCCGGTCGACGAGAAGCGCTTCTTCCATGTGGCGAATTTCTGGTTCGGCATCATCGCCATCGCCGGCATCCTCCAGTTCGCGGCGCAATTCGCCGGCGTCCGGGTGTTCGCCTTCACCGGCATCCTGCCCGGAGCGCTCCTGTACGAGTACGGCTACAACACCACGATCGCCGTCGGCGTGGGCAGCCTGCTGAAGAGCAACGGATTTTTCCTGGTCGAGCCATCGACTTTCTCCCAGGTCATGGCGCTCGGCCTGATCATCGAGATGCTCGCCTTCCGGCGGCCGCGCTATCTCGCGCTGTTCGCGCTGGCCGAGATGCTGTCATTCTCCGGGACCGGCCTGATCGTGCTCGGCAGCTTCGTGATCGCCGCCGTGATCGGCATGGGTCAGCGCGGCCTTGCCATCGCCGGCGCCATGGTGGTGCTGCTCGGCGTCGCGGCCGGGGTCGGCTCGGTGGCGGCACCCCAGATCGCCCAAGCCTTCGGGCAGCGCATGGACGAGATCTCGCACCCGGGCACCAGCGCGCACCGCCGTTTCGTCACGCCGTTCTGGGCCTTGAGCGACACCCTGTCGGCGCATCCCTCCGCGGCCCTGGTCGGCCTTGGCAGCGGCGTGAGCGAGCGGCTCGACGTGCCTTACGAATATGACGTCAACACACCGGTCAAGGTGGCGCTCGACGAAGGCTTCCCCGCCCTGATCGCCTATGTGCTGCTGTTCGTGGCCGGACGCAAATCACCGATACAGGCCGCCCTTGTCGTCCCGGCCTGCACGCTGTTCTTTTTTACCGGGGCGTATCAGCAATTCCCGCCGGTGATCTTCCTGGTGCTGCTGCTCATCTCCGTGGCCCGCCTGCGGCCGGCGGACGGAACAGAGGAACCCGCCCGCCGGGTGGCGGCCCAGGCCCCGGTCGCGGCCTCATAGACCACAGTGCTGCGCCGGGCGATCGCCTGCCAGCTTATCGTCTCACCGGCCGAGGCCAGCGCTTCGCGGCTGCAGGCGGCGGCAAAGCCGCGATCCTCGATGAGGTGAGCCAACGCCGACGACAAAGCCGGCACATCTTCGGGGGCGACGAGATGGCCCTGCACGCCATCCTCCAGCCGCTCGGCGAAAGCGCCCAGGCGCGAGGCGACCACCGGCCGGGCATGCGACAGGGCCTGGAACAGCACGCCGCTGGCATCGATCTCGCGATAGGGAAAGGCTGCCACGACATCGGGACCGAACACATCGGACACCTCGTCGTCCGGGACGAAGCGTGGCTCGATGCGAACATTCTCCCCGAGCCCGTGACGGCGCACCAGCTCCCGCAGCGGGCTCAGCTCCATGTAGGGCTTGCCGACGATACGCAGGCACGCCTGGCTGCGCAGCCGTTCGGGCAGAAGCGCGAACGCCTCGATCAGCAGGTCCGCACCCTTGTACGGCTTGATCTTGCCGAACAGCACGAAGCTCAGCCGCCCCCGCATCGGGTCCGGCCGCTGGACCCGCGTGGGCGCGCCCAACATGCCGTGCGGCAGGATGACCAGTCGCGACGCCGGCACGCCCTGGGCAACCATGCGCGCATGGCCCTGCTCGGTATGGACGATCAGGCGCTCGAAATGCTCCAGGCAGCGTGCGAAGCCGCGTGCCTGCAGACGCGACGACGGATCACCGTTGAACGGGTTGGTGTCGTGCACGGTGAGCACCAGGGGGGCAATCCGCCGGAAGCGGTCGAGCAGCCGGGCATCGACCAGCGGCAGCGGCAGCCACTGGAAATGGATCACGTCCGGCGCCTGCCGATGCGGGCGGGGGCGCAGCCGGGGGATCAGCCGCAGCATCGACCACACATGATCCAGGCCCTTGACGCCCAGACGCCACCGCTCCGGCAGGCTCGCGACCGGGCGGCTGCCGGCGACCCGGTAGAAGGCCTCGACCAGCCGCACGCCGTTCGCGGCACCGTCGTCGGGCCCGGGCCGGCGCCCGAACAAGGTCACGTCATGGCCGCATCCCGCGAGACCCCGCGCCAGCTCCTGGTCATAGGGCAGCGTGA
>CAXTCT010000051.1:0-10595 GCA_964242565.1 uncultured Acetobacteraceae bacterium
CCGCGGGTGATGAGGAGCTGCTTGCCGATCTCGACGACCTCGATGAGCTTCGTGGGGTCGCTGTCCAGGTCCACCATGTTGCCGGCTTCGCGGGCGGCCTGGGTGCCGGTCTGCATTGCAACCCCCACGTCGGCCTGGGCAAGCGCCGGGGCGTCGTTGGTGCCGTCGCCGCACATGGCGACCAGGCGGCCCTCGGCTTGGGCGTGGCGGATGTAGTCGAGCTTGTCCTGCGGCGAGGCCTGGGCGAGGAAGTCGTCCACGCCGGCTTCCGTCGCGATGGCGGCGGCCGTCACCTTGTTGTCGCCGGTGATCATCACGGTGCGGATGCCCATGCGGCGCAGGGCCGCGAAGCGGTCGCGGATGCCGGGCTTGACCACGTCCTTGAGTTCGATGACGCCGAGCAGGCGTCCGTCCGCCGCCACCGCCAGCGGCGTGCCGCCGGAGCGCGCAATCTTCTCGACCGCACTGGTGAAGGCGGCCGGCGGCCGGGTCTCGCCGACAGCGGCCAGCAGCGAGTCCACCGCGCCCTTGCGCCAGGAGCGTCCGTCCGCATCGAGTCCCGATAGCCGGGTGTTGGCCGAGAACGGCACCGGCACGGCCCCATTGGGCATTACCGAGACCGCGTTGAACCTGTCCCGCGCCAGCGTATGGATAGAGCGTCCCTCCGGCGTCTCGTCACCCATGGAGGCCATGGCCGACGCTTCGGCCAGATGCGCCTCGTCCACGTTCGGCACCGGGTAGAAGGCAGCAGCCATTCGATTGCCGAACGTGATGGTGCCCGTCTTGTCGAGCAGCAGGGTGTCGACGTCCCCGGCCGCCTCCACCGCGCGCCCCGAGGTGGCCACCACGTTGAAGCGGACCAGCCGGTCCATGCCGGCGATGCCGATCGCCGACAGCAGGCCGCCGATGGTGGTCGGGATCAGCGTAACCAGCAGCGCCGCCAGCACCACCACCGAGAGGGTCGTGCTGGAATAGTGCGCGAAGCCGACCAGGGTCGCCACCGCAACCAGGAAGATGATGGTCAGGCCGGCGAGCAGGATGTCGAGCGCGATCTCGTTCGGCGTCTTGGAACGCGACGCCCCTTCGACCAGCGCGATCATCCGGTCGATGAAGGTATGGCCGGGCTCCGCCGTGATCCGCACCAGAAGCTGGTCGGACACCACCTGGGTGCCACCGGTCACCGCCGAGCGATCGCCGCCGGCTTCACGTATGACCGGCGCGGATTCGCCCGTGATGGCGCTCTCGTTGATCGAGGCGATGCCCTTGATGATCTCGCCGTCGAGCGGGATCAGGTCGCCGGTCTCGACCAGCACCACGTCGCCGACCCGTAGGTCGGTCGAGGAGACCGTGCCGAACAGTGCCGGATCGTCCGGATTAGGCACGCGCTTGGCGAGCGTCTCGTTGCGGGCCCGTCGCAGGCTCTCGGCCCGTGCCCGTCCCCGGCCTTCCGCCATGGCTTCCGCGAAGGTCGCGAACAGCACGGTCAGCCAGAGCCAGACCGCGATGGCCAGCGCGAAGGCCGGATGCGCGCCATGAGCGAACAGGTCCCTCACACCGAGGATCGTGGTCACGATGGCGACGATCTCGGTCACGAAGATGACCGGGTTCCGCATCAGCTGGCGCGGGTTGAGCTTGGCGAACGAATCCTGCGCCGCTCGTGATGCGATCTTGCGGTCGAACAGCGAGAACGCCGCGGCGCTCTCGCCGGGAGTGGAGGTGGTGGCGGACATGTTCTGGTCCTTAGTACGTGGTGCCGGCGCGAAGCCCGACATGTTCAGCAATCGGTCCGAGCGCATCGGCCGGCAGGAATTGCAGTCCGCCCAGGATGACGATCACGCCGACCAGCAGCCCAACGAACAGCAGCCCGGTGGTCGGGAAGGTGCCCGCGGACATCTTGAGCTTTGGCTTGGCGGCCAGTGACCCGGCGATCGCCAGGACTGGCACCAGGACCGCGAAGCGGCCGAACAGCATCGCGAACGCCTGTCCGTAGGCCAGCAACGGACCAGACGCCGTGATGCCGGCGAACGCGCTGCCGTTATTCTGGGTGGCCGAGGTCCAGGCATAGAGCATCTCCGTCAGCCCGTGCGGACCGGCCGCCGAGATCGCGGCAAGCCCGGCCGGAAGCACCAGCGACAGCCCCGCCCCGCACAGGATCCACAGCGTCAGGATCAGCAGCGCCAGCATGGCCAGCTTGACCTCGCGCGCCTGCACCTTCTTGCCGAGATATTCCGGCGTGCGGCCCACCATGAGGCCGGCGACGAACACCGAGAGCAGGGCGAACACGATGATGAAGTAGAAGCCGGAGCCGATCCCGCCAGGCGTGACCTCACCGAGCTGCATCAGGAACAGCGAGGTCAGGCCACCGAGCGGCATGTAGCTCTCGACGGCAGCGGCCACCGCGCCGGTCGAGGTCCCCGTCGCGCCGGCGTTGAACACGGCGCTCAGCGCGGTGCCGAAGCGAACCTCTTTGCCCTCGAGATTGCCTTGCGCCTGATCTACGCCAAGAGCGTGCAGGATCGGGTTTCCGCCAGCCTCGGCCGCGTAGGCGCAGAAGACGCCGACGACCAGGATGCCGACCATGGCCCCGAGGAGGGCGCGACCCTGACCCGGCTCCCTGACAATGCGGCCAAAGCAGACAGGCAGTGCGAACGGGATCAGCAGCAGCATCAGCACCTCGAGTGCGCAGGTGAATGCGGTCGGGTTCTCGAACGGATGCGCGCTGTTGGCATTGAAGAAGCCACCGCCATTGGTGCCGAGTTCCTTGATCGCCTCCTGGAAGGCGACGGGTCCGAACGCGATGGTCTGCTTGAGGCCCTCGATCGTCGTTACCTGCGCGAAGGCATGCAGCGTATCCGGCACACCGCTCGCCATCAGCAGGATCGTGAACACGCATGCCAGAGGCAGCAGCAAATAGAGGACCGACCGCGTTATGTCGGCCCAAAAATTCCCGAGTGTCGTCACGCCGCCTGCCGCTAGCGCCCTCATGACGGCGACCGCCGCCGCGATACCGGTCGCGGGCGAGAGGAAATTATGCACGGTCAAGCCGAACATCTGCGCGCCGTTCGAGATCCCGCTCTCCGGAACGTAGGCCTGCCAGTTCGTGTTGGTGACGAACGAGATGGCCGTGTTGAAGGCGATCGATGGCGGCATGCCCACGATGTGCTGCGGATTGAACGGCAGATAGAACTGCAGCCGCAACATCGCATACAAGGCCGCGAAATGGACCGCGTTCAGCAGCAGCAGCGCCGTCGTGTAGCCTCGCCACGACATGCCGCGCAGCGGGTCTATGCCGGAAATTGCATAGACGCCGCGCTCGATCGGGCTAAGAACTGGAGTGAGGAAAGTCGGGCGCCCTTCCATGACCGCGGCTAGATACCGCCCGACAGGAAAGGCGCAGGCCACTGTCAGGCCGAGAATAATGAGGATTGCGAGGATGCCGAGCGACGTCATCGGACATTCCCTCAGAAATCTTCAGGACGGATCAGCGCCCATCCGAGATAGACCAGGAGGCCCAGCGAGACACCTCCGGCGAGAATAAAATCGAAGCTCATCGGCCTAGATCCGGCCGCATAGCGCCGCGTAACCATCCATCATCAGGAAGGCCGCAACGCCCAGGCATAGGAGGAAGATGTCGAACATGGTTATGCCTCATACGAATTCGCCGCGATGTACTACCAGAGGCTGTAAAGAAGACATTCGTCATTTGCCGGACGGCATAAAGGATCGATAAAGACCAGATATGGTTCCATCGCAGGTTCAGGATGGCTATGATCTGATGCCCGGCTGCGTGATGGCGATGGAGGCCTGCTGTGGGGCACACCATCTTGGCCGGATGCTGCGCGATCAGGGACACGCGGTTCGGCTGATATCGCCAGAATATGTCCGACCCTACGTCAAGGCTCAGAAGAATGACGACCGGGATGCCGAGGCGATCGCCGAGGCTGCAACACCGCCGACCATGCGGTTCGTCGAGCTGAAGAGTGAGACACAGCTCGACATGCAGAGCCTGCACCGTGCCCGTGCCCGGCTGGTCGGCGAGAGGACGGCGCTGATCAACCAGCTGCGCGCCATCCTGCTGGAGCGTGGCATCATCATGCCGCAGGGGGGCGAAAGCTGGAACTACACCTCGAGACGCTGCTCGCTGGGGAGACTGTCGGGTTCAGCGCGCGTACCCGGCTGCTGGTCGATGATCTCCGCCTCGATCGGGGACGTGACCTGACAGCCTGGATGGGGCTGGTGCCAAAACAGATGACAACCGGCGGCAAGCCAAAGCTGCTTGGGATTAGCAAACGTGGCAACCGCTACTTGCGCAAGATGCTGATCCATGGCGCCCGAGCGGCGTTGCCGACACTATCCAAAGGCGAGACCCCCGATGGGTTGGCGTAGACTGACCAGATCGGATTGCAAAGACCCCTTGCAGACGGGGCAGGCGATATATTTTTAAAAGTTTCCTGCGCCGCTATGTCGCGTTTGGGATAGCAGGAGCGGGTTACAGCCGCGTCAGCCCGAGCGCGCGCGGCCATTTGCCGCCGGCTCTGCGCCGCGTCACGGCTTCTGGCCGCAAAACTGCGCAGCCCCGCCGCCGTAAAAAGAAAGAGAATCAGATCCGGATGACAATGAGGATCCCATAGCGGGTTGGTATTAGGCTAGAGCCTCCAAGTGTGTTGCACCTGGAGACTCCATGGACCGCAGGCTAAACAAAGATGGCTCTGCAGAATCGGCGTTGTAGAAATATTCAGGCTGCCTTCGGTTTCTGCTTCTGCTTCAACTTTGTTTCGGCTTCCTTGTTTTCCTTCTCCTCGTCCTCGTCGCTTTCCGGATCTTCCTCTTTGCCGGACGCCATCAGGCTTTCAGCGATGCGGGAAAGCTTCGCGTCGGACTGCTTTTCCTCTTCCAGTGTCTCGGCCAGCAGGCTTTCCGCCTCGTCCAGGCCGAGCTTCTTCGCCCATGTTTTCAACACGCCGTAGCGAGCCATCTCGTAATGCTCGACCGCCTGGGCGCAGCCGATCAGCACGTCGTCGGCCGCCTCGCTGCCGGCGAAGTCGCCGAGGTCTTCCTCCATCTCGGAGGTGATGCCCTGCATGGCTTCGCAGGTCTTCGAGCGCGCGGGCTTGCCAAGGATCTCGAACACCTGCTGGAGCCGCTCGACCTGGTGCTGGCTTTGCTCGCCGTGTTCGGTCAACGCGGTCTTGAGTTCTTCCGACTGAGCCGATTTCGCGGCTTTCTTCAAGGATTTCAGGCCCGCTTTTTCAGCGTAGTACACATCCTTCAAAGTCTCGTAGAAGGCGTCCTTCAAAGTCTTCTCGGTCATAACTGTCTCCTGACATGGGTTGGTGTTCGATCCCGGTGGCGCCGAACTTCGGTCGCGATGCCCAGCCACCCGCTTTGAGCCGCTGAGCATGTCCTCGGACATTTTGGCGCCATCAATGGCCGCCGACATGAAAATGTGGGCGAACTTGGTCATCTGCTGGCTGGGGTAGAACAAGTTCGGGATCGGCAGTTGCGTGTGGCAGCCGCCCGGTTGCTCGATCACGGCCAGCCTTCCCGCCTACGTCAACATCCTCCGTCAGCCAAGCGGCTCTACGGACCATGTCCTGCGGAGTTGCCACGGGCACGCTGGTGTTCATACCGTCACGATTGGTCATGATGACAACTCCTGACCGGCCGAGTTGCTCAGCGGCAGGCACATGCGGCATTCCAAGCCCTCGGGCCGGAAATTCAGCTTCACGGTCCCGCCGGACGGGATGCCTTTCTCAAGCAGTTGGGAACCGAAACCGCGCCGAGCTGGCGGCTCAACAGCAGGTCCTCCATGCTCGCGCCAAGCGATGTCAACGTTGCGAGCGCCATTTCGGGTCCGGCTGATGGTCCAGGCGATTTCCACCCGGCCTTCCGGCACGGACAGCGCACCGTATTTGACGGCGTTGGTGGCCAGCTCGTGAAAAGACAGGCTGGCCGCCATGGCCATGCTTGATCCCAACATTACCGCCGGGCCTTCGGCATTGATGCGGCCAGGTTCGTTATCATGGGCGGCCAGCGCGCTCTCGATGACGTCCCGCAGCGGCGCGTCCTGCCAGTCGGCGAGGGTCAGCACATTGTTCGAGCGCGCAAGAACCCCGAGGCGGGCACCGAAGACCGCATTGAATTCGGCTGCGGTTTCCGTGTGACGGCGAGTTTGCGTGGCCACGGCCTGCACGATTGCAAATGTGTTGCTGATGCGGTGGCTCATCTCGCCCATCAGTAGCTCGCGGCGTTCCGCCGTCGCCTGAATCTCTGTGCGATCCCGCAGGATGTTCAGGAAACCGTGCGGCCGTCCGTCCGCGTCCAGCAGCGGCATCATCAGTCCACTGGCCCAGAAGCGGGAGCCGTCCCGGCGCAGGTGCCAACGCTCATTGCATGCGCGTCCCGTCTCGGCCGCCCGGCGCATCTCGGTGTCGAACCTGCCGTTGGCGCGGTCCTCGGCGGTGAAGACGACGTCCCCGGACCGCCCGACAATCTCGGCCTCCGCGTAGCCCATGATGAGCTGGGCGCCCACGTTCCAGCTCGTCACGCAGCCGGTGGCGTCCATGGTGATGATGGCGTAGTCGGTCGCGCTGTCCAGGATCAGGCAGGCGCGCGTATTCTGCTCGTGCATGGCCAGAAGCTCCGCTTCCAGTTCAGCGATCCGCACCTCGTAAGCGTGGCTGCTTTTCTCGCCGCAGGATGAGGCAAGCTTGATTGGGGTTCCAACTGGCAAGGCGCCGATCCCCGCAAGTGAGGTGGCCGTCCGGCCGGCTACAACCCGTGCGATCGAATTCGGAAGCTGGGCGCATGCTTCGGCCATGGGTCAGCTTTAGGTCAGACCGGTCCCGCCCGGCTGTCGGGTTTCCGACACCGGCACATCGGAATGCGCGTATACTGAAGTCATTGCCCGGTGAGACCTTCGGCGCGGGTGCCAGAGAGAGGTTTGTGCTCCCGCCGCCACATGCCGCGGAGCCTCTCATGGCCGTCTTTCCATTATCCTATCCTACGCCCCAGAACCGCCTGCTTGCCGCTCTGCCGGCCGAGGATCTGGCTCGAATCTGGCTTCGCCTCGAAGCGGTCGAGTTTGGCTTGCGCAAGGTCATCCAAGTGCCAGACAAGCCGATCACGGCGGTCTATTTCCCGGAAAGTGGCTGGGTCTCGATGATGGCGCTATTAACAGACGGCAGCGCGGCCGAGGTCGGCATCGTCGGTTTCGACGGCATGCTCGGACTACCGCTCCTGCTTGGCAGCGACCGCGCCGCGACCGAAGCCATGGTCCAGGCGCCCGGCACGTTTCTTCGCTTAGGCGCAGCGGCCTTTCAGGAGGAGCAGGACCGCAGCCCGGCCTTCCGCAAGCTGCTGCTGCGCTACGTCTTGGCGTTTCAGGCGCAGGTGGCGCAGACTGCGGCCTGCAACGGACGCCACACCCTGGATCAACGCCTGGCGCGTTGGCTGTTGATCGCCCATGATCGGGCTCACGGCAACGAGTTTCCGATGACGCAGGAGTTTCTGTCGATCATGCTCTGCGTGCATCGCTCTGGCGTGACCGTTGCCGCGCGCCTGTTCCAGCAGGCCGGGCTCATCCGCTACAGCAACGGCCAGATCACCATCGCCGACCGGGCCGGACTGGAAGCGGCTGCGTGCGAGTGCCACGGTGTCGTCGTCGGCGAGTTCCAGCGTCTGCTGGGTAATGCCTGGGGCTCATCTGGTTCGCGCTCATGAATCCGATGAGTTCGAAGGCAATGCGCCGGTCTCTCGCGCAAGCCGCGCAAGGTCTGACGATCCGATTTCCTTAACCTGTCAGACCCGTGGTGAACGAACTGCCGGCTTCAGGCCTCCCGCTGTTTCTATGAAGCTCGCTATCGAGGAAACGCCTCCGCCGGCTCGAATATTGGCGAACACGAAAGGCCGGTCACCACGCATGCGCCGGGCGTCGCGATCCATGACCTCCAAGCTTGCTCCGACATGGGGTGCCAGATCGATTTTGTTGATGACCAGGAGATCGCTTCGGGTAATGCCGGGGCCACCCTTACGCGGGATCTTGTCGCCGGCCGACACGTCGATGACATAGATGGTGAGATCTGCAAGTTCCGGGCTGAAGGTGGCGGCGAGGTTGTCGCCCCCGCTCTCGATCAGGACCAGATCGAGCAACGGGAAGCGGCGGATCAGCTCGGCGACGCCGCTCAGGTTGATGCTCGCATCCTCCCGGATGGCGGTGTGCGGGCAGCCACCGGTCTCGATCCCAAGGATCCGCTCAGGGTCGAGCGAGCCTGCGGCCACCAGGAAATCCGCGTCCTCCTTGGTGTAGATGTCGTTCGTCAAAGCGGCCATCTCGTAGCGGTTCCGGAACGTGCGGCACAGGGCATCCATCAGCGCGGTCTTGCCGCTGCCGACCGGTCCTCCGATCCCGATCCGGAGAGGATTGCTGACTTCGACTGCTCCATCGTTCATGTCCTGAAAAGCCTCGTTCTCTGGGTTTCGTGGCGCATGGCGGCGATGTCGGACATCAGGCAGCAGCCGCCCAGCATGTTCAGGTCTGCGCTGGCGCTGCGTCGCGTCATCTCCAGGACCGCCGGTTCGAGAGCGGCCATGCAACGCAGGCCATCGGTCTGGCCGAGCGGGATCAATCGCACCGCAGCCGAAACAAGATTGGCGAGGCTGGCCTGACCGGCTGCCATGCACGCCTCCTCCTCCCCAATCCCGCCGATGCGCAAGGTCGCTCCCATCACAACGGGGAGAGGCCACCGATCGGCCGCCTCGATGTCGCGTAGGCAGGCGGGAAGCTGTCCCCACACCGCAATCGCCCGCGCAAAGGCGGCACCCTGCGTGACGGTCTCATGCTGACGCTCGCGAGAGGACGCGCAGGCGACGCCCTGATCCGCCAGACGGCGCAAATCCTGTTCATTCTGCGCCCGCCACGCATGGCGCAGGAGGATTGCGTCCGACCATAAGCTGCCATGAAGCAGGAGCGCCGTCAGCCAATCGGCGAGCTGTGCCCGATCGGTGATTGCGCGGCACTCAACCGCCCACTCGACACCATGGCTGTAGGCAAAGGCACCGGTCGGAAACGCCGGTGAAAGCCACGTCAGCAGTCTTATAAGGGTCTGCGGACCCATCGTCGTCAGGAAGAATGCCATCGTCTTCAGGAAGAATGATGGTGATGGTGATGGTGCTGCGACGCCCCCTGCGTGTTCACCTCGTAGGCACCGGTTTCAGGATCGAAGGGGGCCTCGACGGGAGCGACGCGGGCACCCAAGCCTCTCACCATGTCGGCGATCACGTGGTCCTCCCGGATCAGCAGCCGGTCGGGCAGCAACATGGTGGGCAAATGGCGGTTGCCGAGATGCCAGGCGAGCCGAAGAAGCGCCGGCGCATCCACTGCCGTGATTGCGAGAAGCCGCTCTGGACGCGCAACTATGCGGACGACCCTTCCATCCTCGAGCAGCAGGCCGTCCCCGTCGCGGAGGTGACATGCCCGCTTCAGGTCGAGCAGGATGTCGCGCCCGCCGTCGGTCTGCAGCAGGATGCGGCGACGGTATCGCTGGTCGTGGTCGGCGACGACCTTGTCGATCTCCAGCCGGGCGTCCCAGCTTCCTGCCGGGAGGACGATCCGGGCACGCATCAGAAGAGGAAGTAGCGCTGCGCCATGGGCAGCACCTCCGCCGGCTCGCACGTCAACAGGACGCCATCGGCACGCACCTCGTACGTCTCGGGATCCACTTCTATGACCGGCAGGGCATCGTTGTGGATCATGTCGCGCTTCCCGATCGTGCTGCGCGTGTTGCGGACGGCCGAGAGGGTGCGGCGCAGGCCCAGGCGCCGCCCGATGTCGTCCTCCAGCGCGGCGGAGGAGACGAAGGTGATGCAGGTCGACGCCAGCGCCGCGCCGAGTGTTCCAAACATGGATCGTCCGTGCACAGGCTGCGGGGTCGGGATCGAGGCGTTCGGATCCCCCATCATCGCCCAGGCGATCGCGCCGCCCTTGACGACCAGATCCGGCTTCACCCCAAAGAATATCGGGTTCCAGAGGACCAGATCGGCGAGCTTGCCGGGCTCCACGGATCCGACCTCGTGCGAGATCCCGTGCGCGATGGCGGGATTGATCGTGTATTTGGCGATGTAGCGCTTCGCGCGCCTGTTGTCGGCGTCGCCGTCGCCGTCCAGGGCGCCGCGTTGCGCCTTCATCTTGTGGGCGGTCTGCCAGGTCCGGATGACGACCTCGCCGACCCGTCCCATAGCCTGGCTATCCGATGAGATCATCGAGAGCACGCCGAGATCGTGGAACACGTCCTCCGCGGCGATCGTTTCGCGCCTGATGCGGCTTTCGGCGAACGCGATGTCCTCCGGCACCGAACTGTCGAGATGATGGCACACCATGAGCATGTCGAGATGCTCTTCCAGCGTGTTCACGGTGAATGGCCGGGTCGGGTTGGTGGAGCTCGGCAGCACGTTCGGCAGCCCCGCGACACGGATGATGTCGGGCGCGTGGCCGCCGCCGGCGCCTTCGGTATGGAAGGCATGGATGGTGCGGCCGGCGAACGCGGCGATGGTGTCCTCGACGAAGCCGCTCTCGTTCAGCGTGTCGGTGTGGATCA
>CAXTCT010000052.1:0-10569 GCA_964242565.1 uncultured Acetobacteraceae bacterium
CCGCCGGCGACCCGTTGCGGATCATGCGGATTGACGGTGGTTCCGTCATGCGCGTTCTCGGTGGTAAATCCGTACGCATACTCATCCATGTTCTGGAGGCCGAGCAGAACGGCGCCACGCCTTCCCAGGCGACGTATCAGGGTCGCGTCGTGCGTCGCAGGCGGCAGGTCACGGTTGATGCGCGAGCCCGCGCGCGTCGTGATCCCGCCCACATCGAACAGATTCTTGACGCCATAAGGCACGCCGGCGAGTGGACCTGGATCCTTGCCGTCGGCGACGGCGCGATCGACGGCGTATGCCTCGGCCAGCGCGCGATCCGCCAGCAGCTGCGTGTAGGCGTTCAGGGACAGATTGCGTTCGACACTGCGCCGCAAGGCGGCCTCGGCCACCGCGACGGCCGTAAAGCGGCGGCTGCGCACACCCTCGGCAATGGCAACCCCGCTCAGGGCGTGCAGGCGCTGGCCGGCGTGCGGAGGGTCGTCCGAACCATTCATGGGATGAAGACCGGAGCCGGTTCGTTACGCGTTGTCAGGACCACCGCCATGACATGCCGCGCCTCGGCCATCAGGCGGCCAAGATTGAGCACCACTCCGGGACGATGCAGTGGATCGAGAGGCAATCCGATCGAGGCGGCGACCGAGGTCACCATTAGGTCGAGTTCCTGCGTCTGCATCATCGCCAACCTTCCCACTTGCCGCTTCTACAGGCGCCGGCGCGCCGGCCGCCAGGATATAGACGCGTGTGCGGCAGGCATATGGCGCGCTCAAGCGCGCGCGGACGCGCCGAGACATGTCCGCAGCCCCGTACCCATCCCGGCGGACGCCGCCGGGCATTTCGATGCCAATGCTTCTGGCGACCGCCGACGCGGTAGCACCGTTTGACCGGCTTTCGCTGTCTGGCATTCGCTGTCTGGCGCGGTTCTCATTTCCCTAATATCGCGGTTTCCGGGCGTTCAATTCCTCTCCAAGCCGTATTGCCGCGGCGATGTTGCGCGCCGCCATCCGGGTGTTGGCCGCCGCTGCGGCAAATGCCTCTTCCGTGGTGCAGGGTCTGGAAAGCACGCTGAAAATGGCATCGATGCCTCGGGCATGGACGCCGCTCGCCTCGTTGGTCAGAGAACCGGCGATGCCGATGACCGGCTTGCCGTGCCGCTTGGCGATGCGCGCCACGCCAACCGGTGTCTTGCCATGCGCGGTCTGGCCGTCGATACGGCCTTCTCCGGTAATCACCAGGTCGGCGTCAGAGATGATCCGGTCCAGACCGAGGGCCTCGGTCACGATTTCGATGCCAGGCCGCAAATGCGCGTCGAAGAAAGCCAGGAAGGCGGCACCCATGCCGCCTGCAGCTCCGGCACCCGGCACATCTGCCACCGACCGACCCAGATCCAGGCGGATTTGGGCCGCATAATGTGCAAGGTTGTTGTCGAGGCTGACCAGCATCTCCGGCGTGGCGCCTTTTTGGGTGCCGAACATCATGGAGGCGCCGTGCGGTCCGGCAAGCGGATTATCCACGTCACAGGCGACATCGAACAGACAATCCTGCAGGCGTTTGTCCAAGCCGCTGACGTCAATCCGCGCGAGATCTGCCAGCGCGCCGCCACCCGGGTCGAGCTCCTTGTTCCTGGCATCGAGAAAACGGCCACCCAGCGCCTGTATCATCCCGGCACCGCCGTCATTGGTGGCGCTGCCGCCGATGCCGATGATGAAGTGACGCGCGCCGGCCTCCAGGGCGGTCGCGATCAACTCGCCAGTGCCATAGCTGGTCGTGTGCCACGGGTCCCGGTCGGCCTGCGAGATCAGCGTCAATCCGCTCGCCGCCGCCATTTCGATCACCGCAATGCGGCCATTTCCCGTCAGGCCGTAGAACGCGTCGACCGGCTGTCCCAATGGCCCGGTCGCGACGACTGGCACGATCCTGCCCCGGGTTGCAGCCACGAGAGCCTCTACCGTACCTTCGCCGCCGTCCGCCATCGGCATCTTGATGTAATCCGCATGCGCATACACCTCGCGGAACCCGGCCTCGATCGCTGTCGCGACATCCAGGGCCGAAAGGCTCTCCTTGAAGTGGTCCGGAGCAATCACGATTTTCAAACCAATCCTCATTCTCTCCAAACCTGGCCGGGAAGCCCCCGACAGACGATCTCAGACGGGACGTGCGGCAACACCCCGAAGATCGAGAACGGGCCGAAGGCGTTGATCCGCGGCAGGCGTCCTCATACCCCGAAAGTCCGGCAAATCATAAGCAAGTCGACGGTACCCGAATACCAACCGACATCCCTTAGCCGTCTTCCGGATTGAGCGGGGCCTATATAGGGGCTCATCACCTGAAAAGGCCGCTCATGTGCCTCAGGGAGCGGCCCCGATCAATGTCCTGGGCGTGGCACGCCGCCTGTGGCTGGCGTCAAAGGCTACGATCCAGCCCTTCAGGTCGGTGGCCGGGCAGGGACGGCCGATCCGGTAGCCCTGCAACTCGAAACATCCGGCAGCGCGCAGCAGCGCGATCTGCTCGTCGGTCTCCACGCCCTCCGCCGTCACCGAGGCGCCCAGGTTGCGCGACATCTCGACGATGGCCCGCACGATCACCGAAGCAGCGGGCTTGATGTCGAGATCCTCGACAAAGGAGCGGTCGATCTTGACGCGGTCGAAGGGCAACGTCTTCAGGAAACTCAATGACGAATAACCGGTGCCGAAATCGTCGAGGGCGATCTTGATCCCGCGCGCGCGAAGCGCCTCGAGCGTGGTGCGCGCTGCGGCCGCGTCCTCGATTATCGCCGTCTCGGTGATCTCGAGCTCCAGCCGGTGCGGGGCGAGACCCGTCTCGGCCAGAACGGCATCCACCCGAGCGAGGAGGTCCGGCAGACATAGCTGCTCAGGCGAGAGATTGACCGAGACGATCAGCCGGTCCGGCCACGTCGCAGCCTCCTGACAGGCCGCATTCAGGATCCAGTCGCCGAGTGCCGGCATCAGCCCTATGCGCTCCGCGAAAGGAATGAACTCCACAGGAGGGACCCGGCCGCGCGAGGGGGAATGCCAGCGGATCAGCGCCTCGCAAGACGTGATCTCGTCATGCGCGATGTTGACTACCGGTTGGAAGTGCAGCGCGAACTGGTTCTCGCGCAGGGCGGTCTCGAGGTCGTCGCGAAGCGCGGTTTCGGTAGGGTCGAGAAGACTGTCGAAGCCGGCCGCGCGGGACGACACGCGGCCCGCTTTGCCAATCCGCGGGGAGGCCGGCATCCCAAAACGTTCCCGCTCGATCCGGTTGCGGCCGTTCTCCTTGGCGTCGTAGAGTGCCGCGTCGGCCCGTGCGAGGATCGAAAGGGCCGTGTCGCCCGCTCGGAAGAAGGCGAGGCCGCCGCTCCACGTGACGTGCCCCTCGACATCTCCGCCGAGCCTGCAAGGCAGGGCGACGATGGCAACACGGATTGCCTCGGCCCGTGCCTCGACGGCATCGCGCGCGTCATGGAGCACGACGCAGAACTCCTCGCCGCCGTAGCGTCCCGCTGCTTCAGGCGGGACGAGCGCATCCCGAAGCCGAGCGCCGAACGCCGCGAGCACGCCGTCACCGGCGAGATGTCCAAAGCCGTCGTTGATGCGCTTGAAATGATCGATATCGCAAAGAAGGACGGCAAGTGGCGTCCCGTCGGCCGTTGCGCGCGTGACGGCCTGTTCAAGGACGGTCATCAGCGCGCGCCGGTTCGGCAAGCCGGTCAGGACGTCGCAGAGGGTGAGGCGGTGGAGTTCCTCCCTGGCCTGCTCGATCTCGGCGGTGCGCACGGCCACCATGCTCTCGAGGCGCTGTTGACGACGCAGCAGGAGGCGGACGCGCAGCTGCCAGGCGAGAAATACACCGGCCGCAGCAACGATCCCCACGACCGCACGAAACCACCAGCGGCGCCACCAAGGCGCGTGGACCTTTACGTCGAAGAAGACCGGAGCGGATTGCGCGGCGTGCGCGACGTCGACGGCGACCACCTCGAAGACAAAATGCCCGGCGGGCAGGCCGGCATAGCGGATTTCGTGGCCGGCAGTTTCATTCCATCCCGCGTCGAGGCCGCGCATCCGGTACCGGAACGTGATCGAGCGGCCGACGGCATAGTCGAGATCGGCGAAACGTATGGTGAGCGGGGTTGAGGTCGATCGGAAGTCGATACCGGTGGGTTCGTTTCCGAACTGGCGCGTTCCAAGCAGAACGCCAGTCAGGTGTGGATGAAGCGGAAAGGCCGGGCGGGGATGACCGGGATCGAGGAGGTGGCTCAAGCCATGACTTGTGCCGAACCACATCGAGCCGTCCACGTCCTCGAAGACCGCGCCCTGGTCCAGGTCATTGCTGATCAGGCCGTCGGCCGCCCGAAAATGGCGCCATTGCCCGGCGTTGAGCATGTCGACGCCGTTGTCGGTGCCGACCCACATGCGCGCGTGCCGGTCACGATGGATAAAGACGATGTCGCGCGAGGCGAGGCTCGGCGGTTCGAGCCGACCGAGCTTGTCGGCATGCGTTCCGCTGATCCGGTAGCGGAGCACGCCGCTATCCCCCGTCGCCAGCCAGATCTCGTCGTCCCGGGCGAATTCGATGGCCGTCATTCCAGCGGCATTGGCGGCCGCGATCACCCGCTCGAAGCGCCCCGCTGCGGACTGGCGGTAGACTCCGCCCTCCGCGACGGCCCAGATCCTTCCCGCCGTGTCGGTTGTAACAGCATAGGAGGGCAGGGCGAGCGACGTCGCGAAGTGGATCTTCGATGCGGGGGCGTCGGCGTCAGGAGCGGTCATCAGACCATCGCCTGTGCAGACGATGAGGCGGTTGCGTGCGTCGACCACCAGAGAGAAGACGCTATGGAAGGCGGCAAATCGTTCCAGGCCATGGACGGGATCGAGGCGGGCGAGAGGGGCCTGGAGTGGGCTCAACCAGAGGCGGTTGCCCTGGGTCGAGGCAATATTCTCGCTCCCACCCGGAATGGGAGGCGTGCGTCGATCGAGCGGCAAGGTATCGACGTAGGTCGCCACCCAGAACTGGCCGTCGCGCCGGCGGGTCATTGCCCAGATCAGGTCGCTCGTTAATCCGTCATCGGCGGTCGAGCTCTCCCAGGTGCCGAGGCCGATGCTGCGGAATGCGCCATGACCAGGCGTGCCGACCCAGAGCGAGTCCTCGCGATCGAACATGAGCGCCTGGATGGGCACGGCCGCGAGGCCGCCGTCGTGATGGGTGATGGCGTGCCAGGCTGTTCCGTCCCAGCGGAGCAGGCCCTCGTCGCCCTGGGTGATGATGCCGCCGTGATGGTCGGATACGAGCTCAAGCCGGTCCGGAACGAGCGTAAAGAAGCGTCGGTCCCGGCTCGGGATGGTGGCAGTCGAGAAGCTGCGGTCACCGGGTTGACGCCAAGCGAGACGACCGAGGCTGCGCGCCCACAATACTCCGTCGGAGGTGCGGATGGCCACGTCCCACTGGTCGGGAGGAAGACCGTCCGCGGCACCGTAGCTTTCCACCGCACCGCGACGATCGAGTTGGCAGATCCCGGACCCGCACCCGATCAGGAAACGGCTATTTCCTGCAGCCGTGATGAATCCGGCTTGGGCGAAAGGAGGCGCGCGGCCAGATACCGGCCTGTCGAACAGGGGCAGGAGCTGCCCTATCGTGTCGTCGCGGATGTGGGCGTGCAGAAGCATGCCGTCGCGGATCAGGACGACGTCGCCGCCTCCGAACGCGACCCGATTGAGGGACCCGAGCTTCGTTCCGGGAAGCGTGATTTGATGGAATAAAGATCCTGACCGCAGGAAAAGGCCACCGCCGGCCGTGATAACCCAGACATGTCCGCTGTCATCGACCGTAATTCGGCGAATCCATGTTCCCGGCGGGATGCCGTCATCGGCACGCGTGACGAAGGTTCCGTCGTAGCGGAACACCCCCGCTTCCGTGCCGATCAGGATGAAGCCATCCCGGTCCTGGGCGAAGGCGGTGACCGTCATGTTGCCGAGACCCTGCTCGTCGGTCAGGTTCTCGAAACGCGTGAATTGCGCGCGTGCAGCCTCGGCGTAAAGTAAAAGCCAAAAGACGGCAAGAAACGTATAAAGAGCCGACCGCGTCCTGTGCCCATGCAGAGAAAGAAGCATGTCTTGCCTTTGCGCCGCATCACGCACGCGGTCGCGTGCGATGGAAGTGTCTCGCACTGGCGTTAAAAAACACTGAACGTCGGCTGTTTCTAACCTGGTAGCCGGCTTCGTCGGTAGGAAGGCCGGCCATTTTTGGCCGGCATCGGAAGCTTCGTGCTCTTTGCTATTGTGAAATACTGCCGCTTCGCTCAGGGGTTCGACGGGGTTCCCGGCGCGCCCGCGAGCGGCCCATTCGCGAGACCCAACAGGGCTGCGACATTCGGCGTGCCGTTGCCGACCGTGTAGTTATAGGTCCCGGAATTAGCCGTCACACCATTGTTTCCTGGAATGTTCTGGTGAAAATATGCGGCGCCGGCACCGCCTGCCTGACGCTGCGCCAGGGTGTAGAGATAGGGGTTGAGATTGCCTTGACGGCCTTGAAGCTGCACCAGAAGAGCCACGGCGCTGGCCAGTTCCGGTGCCGCGGCGCTGGTCCCGATGATGCTGTCCGGGGCGCCGTTGAAGACGATGGCGACGCCGGAGCGGTCGCCGGTGTCGCCCGGCAGGGTGCCGACGCTGTCGCAGGTGCCCGAGCCGTCATCGGGGCATCCGCCCACCTCCATCCCGATGTCCGGAACGGTGCGGAACGAAATCGACCCTGTATTGACGAGGTTCTGGTAGTCGGGCTTGGCGAACAGGGTAGATACCCCGCCGCCTGCCCCGAAGACGCCGCCGGCGACTACAGCACCCGTGTCGAATGGGTCGAGCGGCGCTTCGAGGTCGGCATAGGCGTTCTCGCCGACATAACTCGAGTCCAAGCCACCCTGCGCGCGTGCGGTGACGAGGTTGGTGCCGCCCACGGATGTGACGCTCGGGTCGGCGGCCGGAACCGATACGCCTGCAACGAATGAGCCGCTCGACCCGGAAAAATAGTCAGGGCTCATGCAGCCAAGGCCGCCCGAGTCGCCCGACGCGCCGATGAAGGTAATGCCTTGCGCGTTTCCTTGTTTGTAAAGTTCCGAGTAAAGCTGAAGCACGGCGGTCTGATCGATGCCGTTATTATAGGCGGCGGTGTAGTAGAGTTCGCACTGCCCGTAGGACATCGAAACCACGTCGGCGTTGTTGTCGTTGTCGACGGCAACAAGAGCTGAGACCAGAGACTGGTCGCTCAGGTCCGGCGTGTCGTAGAGGATGACGTGGGCGCCAGGTGCACCGCCGAGGACCTGTTCCACGTCCAAGGTCGCTTCTTCTGCCGATGTCGGGTCCGTGGTGGACGTGGGACCGCCATCCACCGGGCGCCGGGCAAAGATCGCGGGGGCCACTTGGCCGGAATTGGCCGTGAATTTTTCGCTGTTGAACAGGGCCGCAACGTCGCTGTCCACTACATCGCTCGACATGATCACGGCGAGCGTTGCCCCAGTGCCGTCAAGATGGCCAGACGCGTTCTTGGAGCCGGGCACCACCTGGTAGGATGGGTAGCGGTAGGCCTGTTTCAGATCGTTGAATAAATAGGTGTAGCTTCCGTTCGCCGACGAGCCGTAGCCGCCGGTGCTCCGGTTTGCGTAGCCTGAGGCGGCACGACGGATCAGCGGGTTCGCGTCGGTCTTTCCCGGGTGGAAGGCGGGAACGAGCAGGCCCGTGTTGGCTAAGCTAACGGGAAGGGTGAGCGGGGTTACTGCGACCAGACGGAGGCGGCCGTGGACGTCGGATGCGAGCTGCAGGCTCACGCCGAACGCGACCTTGACCTGTGCCGCGGTCCCGGTGACGTGGAGCGAGCGGTTCTGGGAAGTCACGGTGAGGCCAAACAGGCGAAGTTGCGTAGCAACCTGGTTGACGAGAGGACGCGCGGGGCCGAAACGCGCGGCGAAAGCGTTTGGCGTCAACCATTGGTGATATTGCGGCGACGTCGAGGCGTTGAGCTGCACGAGCAACTGGTCGAGCGCCGCACCATTGCTTAGCGGAAGCACCACGTCGAATTCGACAGGTTGCGACGCTTGCGCGACGCCGAGCAGTTGAAGCGGAGCGGGTGCGGGAAGGAGGGAGCCGAGCCGAGCCTTGGCCGCCGCCGCGGATGCGGCATAGGCGCTCGGATGGATGCTGGGCAGCGTCGCGATTGCCGCAGCCGCAAACAGCGCATGTCTGAGGGTGGACAAGGGAAAACTCCTATAGCTAGATATGTTGCCCGCCACCATTATTCGCGCCAGGCAGAGGCTCATTCTTTAGCGCTGGAGTGGTAAACGGGAGGTTTACATTTGTCTCAGCACGAGCGGAAAAATCGACGTCGCTCGCTTTTCTGGACAAGCCATCCTGTCGGTCGAGAGAACCGGATCCGGCATGGGTGGCGGGGCGGGCTCGCTTCAGCCGCGGCCTTCGCGATCTACCGCGCCGCGCCTGGCTGGTGCCGCAGGAGGGCCTGTGATCATGCGACGGATCGAGGCGCTGTATCGCCGTCCGAACAGCTCCAAGCCGGCACCGGGCCGAAAGATCTATCTATATCTTCTACGCGGCGTGGCGGTTGAGCGGGCGAACCAGGCGTGAGCCTCACCTATAACCCGGTGGCGCGTGGCTTATCGGACCCGAAACGCTGTTCCAGCCAAACCGACCATTTCGGTCCTCATGCTTGCCCGTATGGTAGCAATTACCTCGTTCATCGTGCCGAAGCAGCCGAGTTTGCGATACCTGTCGTCCTGGCTGGAGCTGAGGTAGAAGCCGTTGCCATCGCGTGTCACAACAAGGCTTTCCGTTTTTTGAGCTTGCCATGTCAGCATGAGAATGAGGTTGCCGTCATAGCATTCATGTCGTTCGAAGCTGCACATGCCCGGAAATCCGGCCAGCGCAGCAGCCAAGGCTCTTGCATGACTCTCGCGCAGGCTGTGCATCGCCCGTATCGGGCTCATGGTATCCGTCCCGGTTGAGACGTGGCTCTCAGAACTGAGCATTTGTCCTCCTTCAGTCCACCCTGTTGGCGACGGCTGACGCATAAGATTTCTCAGGCTGAAGTTAACGGGCGATGAACACCGATTAGGGCGCCAACAGGTCTAGGTTTCTGGAGCACGTTCGATCGGTGGTTGTGAAGACTAATAATAAGACCGGTTCGGGAATTACATTACAGGTCCAACAATAAGCTCGAGATTTCGCCGCTGCATGAGTTGCCGAGACAACTTCAAGTTGTGACGAGCCTTTTTTCGTCCTTTATTTCCACGAGGACGAACTAAGCCATGCACGCTTTCGTGTTCGTGTTTTCCGGCCCTCTCGTCCGCTCATACATGAAGCTTGTCTGAGTTACCCGCGGGCTGGGCGCCGGAAAGCACAGCGTGCAGGCGTGATCCCGGGTGCGCGTTGTCGGCACGCACATGCCGCACCGTCAATAGTCATGTCCTTGCCCAGCGTATCGAGGCGGAAATTGACGATCTGATTTTAGGCACGCCGAGGAGGTCGGCTAGGAGCCCATTGCCCAAAAACAGCTTGGTGGAGCCAAGCGGGATCGAACCGCTGACCTCCTGAATGCCATTCAGGCGCTCTCCCAACTGAGCTATGGCCCCGGCTTTTCGCCTAGCCTCCGCTGAGGAAGCACTTGGGTGGCGGCCATATAGGCTCGCCGGAAAGCAGTGGCAAGCCCCCGTTGCGCATCAGAGGTGAGGGGTTGGCTTGAGGTGGTTATCGGGTCTGCTGGCCCAGGTGAAATTGCGAGGCTTCAACCTGACCGGAGAACCCGGTGACCCAGGAGTGACTGCCCTCGGCCAAGTTGCCGGGCAAAGCCGGAGAGGGCGGTTTTCCGCGCAACATGGCGGCCCTGTGATGCGGCTGTTGATGGAGGCCGACATAGCCTGAAGGTGGTGGACGCGCGGCCACTGTCCCTGCGGGCGGGGCTCGTCCGGCGCGTGCCGGCGTTGCACCTCGTTCTGGATATCACAGGGGCCGGCAGACCATGACATTGCTGAACTACGTCGCCGACGGCACCGTCGCGCGAATCACGCTCGACAACCCGGCCACGATGAACGCCTTGTCGCCAGGGATGGCGGCGAAGCTGATGGCGGCGTTGGACCGCGCCGAGAACGAGGCACGCGCGATCGTCCTGTCGGGTGCGGGACGCGGGTTCTGTTCGGGTGCCGACCTCGGTGACACCACGATCCAGCCGGGGGCCGACACCGACGGAGGCAAGGTTCTGGACGAGCATTACAACCCGCTCATGCGCCGCATCCGCTCATTGCGCGTGCCGTTCGTCACCAGCGTGCATGGCGCGGCGGCGGGGATCGGCGCGGCGCTTGCGCTCGCGGGCGACATCATCGTCGCCAGCGAGGACGCTTTCTTCCTACAGGCGTTCAGCCGAATGGGGCTGGTACCGGACGGCGGTGCGGCTTATCTTCTTACCCGTGCGGTGGGGCGCGTGCGCGCCCTCGAACTCATGCTGCTGGGCGAGAAATTGCCTGCCGCGCGCGCGCTGGAATGGGGTCTCGTGACCCGCGTGGTACCGGGCGCGGACTTG
>CAXTCT010000053.1:0-10301 GCA_964242565.1 uncultured Acetobacteraceae bacterium
GGTCAGGCCACCCGATGCTCGCGTGCCATCGCTTCGAGCCCGGCCTCGATAAATCGAACATAGCAATGGACCAGCGCTTCGGTGTCCGCCGCTTGGTCGGCGGTCGGCGGGATGAGCTGCTTGAGAACCCTGCGGTTGGTGATTGCCAACAGGATGCACGGCGCCACAACAACCAAAACCGCCAATCCCACCGCCACATCTTCTGGGTGCGCACCAATCACCGCTGCGATAATGTCGCGAAGTGCTACGATTTTCGGCGTGATCTCAGTCTGGATGAAAGCGTCTTCGACCGGTGACGGCGAAATGATTTCGCGGCTGAGCAGGCGCATTTCCCAGGAATCCATGACCGGATCGGCAAGCCACCGTACGATCGGAGCCATATACGCGCGCAGCTTGTCCCGCGGACTGACGTCGCTCGCCGCGATCGCCTGCAGCGCGTCGATCGTGAACACGCGGCGATGGGCGCGCACCAGCGTCTCCACATAGAGCGCATCGATGCCGCCGAAATGATAATTGACGGCCGCCGTATTCATGCCGGCGCGCTCGCAAATCTCCTTACCGGTGGCTCGATCATAGCCCTGCTCGGCAAAGATCTCTCCCGCCGCTTCAAGCAGTTGCTCGCGAGCACGATCACCAGCCTTGGCCCCACCTTTGACCTCAGCCTTGGCCTCGGCCTTGGGATGGACCCGGTCACGAAGGCGGTAGCGTCGAACTGGTGCCATGCCGGATCATAAGACTTCTCCATAAAATGTAAATTACAAATTTGAATTTGACATTCACCGGCGGCGGTGACACCGTGCCGGCTTCGATGAGGTCTTGGAACAGCAGCGTGACAATCAGAGGCGTTTTGGCAACCACCGGACTGGTGCTGGCGATCACCGGTTGCGACCGCAAGCCGGCGCAACCTCCGCACCGTGAAAGCCTGGCGCAGGTCGCCGTGGTAGCCGTCAAACCGCAGGCCGTCACGCTGACCACCGAACTGCCGGGACGCACGACGGCATTCCTGACGGCTGACTTGCGCCCACAGGTGACGGGTGTGGTTCTGCGGCGGACGTTCACGGAAGGGTCGGACGTCAATGCGGGTCAGCAGCTCTACCAGATCGATCCCGCAACCTACCAGGCCACCTACGACATGGCTCAAGCAACGCTGCAAAAGGATCGGGCCGCTCTGGTCACGGCGAAGGCCAAGACAGGACGCTACAAGTCGCTCGCCGCGGCACAGGCCGTGAGCCGGCAAGATTATGATGATGCCCTCGCCGCCTCCGCCGAAGCCGATGCCACGATCGCCGCGGACAGGGCCTCGATCGAGCAGGCGCGCATCAATCTGGCCTACACAAAGGTGTTGGCGCCGATCAGCGGCCGCACCGGCCGTTCGTCCGTGACCCCGGGAGCACTCGTGACGTCGGGTCAGACAGCGTCGCTCGTCACCGTGACGCAGCTCGATCCGATCTACGTGGACGTGGCGCAGCCGGCGGCCACGGTCCTACGGTTCCGCAGGGAACTGGCTGCGGGAAAGATCCAGCAATCCGGCCCGAACCAGGCGCAAGTGGATCTGATCCTGGATGACGCCAGCGTGTATCCGTACCATGGAGTCTTGCAGTTCTCCGAGGTGAATGTCGACCAGAGCACCGGGACCGTGGTGCTACGGGCAATATTCCCCAATCCTCGCCGCCTCCTGCTGCCTGGCCTCTATGTCCGCGCGAAGCTCAACGAGGGCGAAGACGACAACGCCATCGTCCTGCCGCAACAGGCGGTGTCGCATAACCATCGTGGCGACGCGACCGTGCTGGTCGTGGGCAAGGATAACAAGGTCGCCGGGCGCGTTGTCCAAACCAGCACCGCGATCGGCGCCAACTGGGTCATCAGCGCCGGGCTGCAGCCTGGCGAGCGGGTCATCGTCGATGGCCTGCAGAAGGCGAGGGTCGGCGCACAGGTCCAGGTCGTGCAGGCCGATCCCGAGCCTTCCTCGAGCAATTCCCCGTCCGACACGGGCAGGTAGGTCACCATGTCGGCATTCTTTATCGACCGCCCCGTCTTCGCGTGGGTCATCGGCCTCATCGTCATGCTTATCGGCGGGGTGGCGATCTTCCAATTGCCGGTCGCGCAATACCCCACCATCGCGCCGCCGCAGATCTCCATCACGGTGATGTATCCGGGCGCCTCGGCGCAGACCGTGGCCGACATAGTGGTGCGGCCGATCCAGCAGCAAATGTCGGGTCTGGACGGCCTGGAGTACATCTCCTCCACCGCGCAGTCGAACGGCTCCATGGAGATCGACCTGACCTTCCGTCAGGGCACGAACCCGGACATCGCCCAGGTGCAGGTGCAGAACAAGCTGACGGTGGCCGAAGCGACCCTGCCGACCGTCGTGACGCAGCAGGGCATCACCGTCACCAAGGCCACCAAGAACTTCATGATGATCCTCGGCTTCATCTCCACCGATGGCAGCATGACGGCGCAGGACATCACCGATTACGTCGCCTCCAACGTCCAAGGGCCGTTGAGCCGGGTATCCGGCGTGGGCGACTACACGCTGTTCGGCTCCGAATATGCCATGCGCATTTGGCTGGACCCCGGCAAGCTCTACAACTACGCGCTGACCGTGACCGACGTCACATCGGCCATCTCGGCGCAGAACATCCAGGTTTCGTCGGGGGCGCTGGGCGGCACGCCAAGCGCGAAGGGCCAGCGGCTCAATGCCACCATCATCGGGCCGAGCCGGTTCGAGACGCCCGAGCAGTTCGAGAACATCCTGCTCAAGGCCAACGTCAACGGGTCCCGGGTCCTGCTGAAGGACGTGGCCCACGTTGAGCTGGGGTCGCAGGACTACTCCCAGACGGCGAGGTACAACAATCTTCCGGCTGCGGGCCTCGCGCTGAAGCTGGCCCCCGGCGCAAATCAGTTGACCACCGAGGACAGGGTGCGCGCCGAGGTCTCCGACCTCGCGAAATTCTTCCCGCCAGGCCTGCAGGTGACCTATCCGCTCGACACCCGGCCGTTCATCACCCTCTCCATTACCGAGGTGGTCAAGACCTTGTTCGAGGCGATCGCGCTCGTGTTCGTCGTGATGTACATATTCCTGCAGAATTTCCGCGCCACCCTGATCCCGACCATTGCCGTGCCGGTCGTGCTGCTGGGGACGTTCGGCGTGCTGGAATCGATCGGCTACAGCATCAATACCCTGACGATGCTGGCGATGGTGTTGGCCGTCGGCCTCCTGGTGGACGACGCCATTGTCGTGGTCGAGAATGTCGAGCGCTTGATGGCGGAGGAAAACCTCTCGCCGCGCGACGCCACCCGAAAATCCATGACCCAGATTTCCGGCGCCCTCATCGGCATCGCCCTCGTCCTGTGCGCGGTGTTTCTGCCGATGGCGTTCCTCGGCGGCTCGTCCGGCGTCATCTACCGCCAATTCTCCGTCACCATCGTGTCGGCGATGATGCTGTCGGTGTTCGTCGCCCTGGTCCTGACCCCCGCCCTGTGCGCCACCTTGTTGCGCGCGCGCGTCCGTCAGCCGGCGGGACGGCGAGGCTTGTTCGGCACGTTCAACCGCGGCTTCGACTGGGTGAACCGGCGCTACATCGCCGGGGTGCGCGGCATGGTCGGACGGTCGGGGTGGGCAATGCTGGGCCTGCTCGTCATCACCGTCGGGATTGGCCTGCTGTTCCGACAGCTTCCGGCCGGGTTCCTGCCCGACGAGGATCAGTCCTTCATCTTCGCTTCGATCAGCCTGCCGCCGGGCAGCACCGCCGAGCAGACCGGTGACTTCAACCGGAAGGTCGTCGATTATCTGCTGACCGATGAGAGCGCCAGCGTCGTGTCCGCCTTCTCCGTGGTCGGCTTCAATTTCGGCGGCCAGACGCAGAGTGCCGGGTTCATGGCGGTCAGCCTCAAGGACTGGTCGCAGCGGCCGCTGGCATCGCAATCCGCGTCCGCGGTCGCCCGGCGGCTGATGATGCACTTCGCCAGCAGCCGCGAGGCCCAACTCTTTGCCTTCCAGCCGCCAGCCGTCATGGAGCTGGGCAACGCCAACGGCTTCGATATGGAGCTGGTCGACCGCGGCAACCTGGGCCACGAAAAGCTGTTGGCCGCCCGCAACATGCTGCTGGGACTAGCCAACCACGACCCACGCCTGTTCGCCGTGCGTCCGAACGGGCTGGAGGACGCGCCGCAGTTCCAGCTCGTCATCGACCGGCAGAAATCCCAGGCGCTGGGCCTGGCCTTTGTGGACATCACCAACACCATCCAGGGGGGCTTTGGCGCGACCTATGCCGGCCAGTTCTTCCGCGATGGCCGGGTCAAGCAGGTCTATGTGCAGGGCGAGGCGCCGGCACGGATGGAGCCGGATGACCTCGGCAAGTGGTACATCCGCAATAGCAGCGGCAGCATGGTGCCGTTTTCCACCTTCACCACGGGCCAATGGACGGTCGGGCCGGAGAAGGTCGAAGGCTATAACGGGTTTTCCTCCTTCGAGATCCAGGGCGCCCCGGCGCCCGGCGTCGGCTCCGGCACGGCGATGGCCGCGATGGCGGAGCTGGTCGGCAAGCTTCCGGCCGGCACAGGCTATCAATGGACCGGCCTGAGCTACGAGCAGCAGGCGGCCGGGTCGAAGACGACGGCGCTTTACGCCATCTCGGGCGTCGTCATTCTGTTCTGCCTGGCGGCGCTGTACGAGAGCTGGGCCATCCCGTTCGCGGTGCTGCTGGTGGTGCCTTTGGGGGTAATGGGCGCGATCATCGCTACCCTGCTGCGGGGCTTGGACAACGACGTCTATTTCCAGGTCGGCCTGCTCACGACCGTGGGCCTCGCAACCAAGAACGCCATCCTGATCGTCGAATTCGCTAAGGCCTTCTATGACGGTGGCGACAGCCTGGTGGACGCGGCCATCAAGGCCGCGCATGAACGCTTGCGGCCGATCCTCATGACCTCGCTCGCCTTCATGTGCGGCGTGCTTCCCCTGGCGGTGGCCTCCGGCGCCGGGGCGGCGTCGCGGATCGCCATCGGCACGTCCGTCGTCGGCGGAATGCTGACGGCGACCGTGCTGGCGGTGTTCTTCGTGCCGGTCTTCTTCGTGGCCGTCCTGCGGCTCACTCGGGTGAAGGCCCGGCGCGCCGCGCCCGCTCCGGCCCAACTCTTCAAGGTGGATGCCTGAGATGAGACGCATAGCAGCCGCCTGCCTGGCGGCCTGCCTGGGCGGCTGCAGCCTGATCCCACGCTATCAGCGGCCGGAACTGCCGGTCTCTGCCAGTTATCCGTCGGGCGCAGCCTTCTCCGGCTCCGTCGCGAGCCGGGTCTCGCCGGACCCGGCGGGCGAACGCCCCGGTTGGCGTGACTTCTTCATCGATCCGGTCCTGCAGGACCTGATCGCGCTGACGCTGGCCAACAACCGCGACCTTCGCGTGGCGGTCGAGAATGTCGTCTCGGCGCAGGCGAGCTACCGGGCCCAGCGGGCTGGCCTGTTTCCTGAGCTGGGAGCATCCCTCGGCGGGACGTTCGAGCGGCTGCCGCCCGACACCGAAGGCTTCCCCTCGGCCACGCATGTCAATGCCTTCTCGGCCGGGTTGGCGGCGACATCCTACGAGCTCGATCTGTTCGGCAGCATCCGCAGCACGACGGCGCAGTATCAGAACCTGGCTTTCAGCCAGGCCGAGACGCGGGAAAGCACTCAGATCAGCCTGATCGCCCAGCTCGCCTCCGAATACCTCGCCTGGCTCGCCGACCGCGAGTCGCTCGACGTCTCGCAGCAGACCGCCAAGGCGCAGCAGCAATCCTACGACCTCACCAGCCGCATCCTGCAAGGTGGAACCGGGACCGCCCTGAGCGTCGCCCAGGCGGAGTCCACGCTCCGCAACGCCCAAGCCAGTGTCGAGCAGTATAGCCGCCAGGTCGCCCAGGACATGGACGAGATCGTGCTGCTGGTCGGCGCCCCGCTGCCACCGGACCTGATGGTCAAGAAAGGCCTTTCGCCGGCAAGCGTGTTCCCGCAGCTGCAAGCCGGCATGCCGAGCAATCTGCTGCAGCGCCGGCCCGACATCCGCGCCGCCGAATACACCCTGCTCGCGGCGAACGCCGACATCGGTGCGGCGCGCGCGGCCTTCTTCCCGTCCATAAGCCTGACCGCGAGCGGCGGTAGCGGCAGTGGCACCCTTGGCAAGCTGTTCGCCGGCGGCACGGCGTCCTGGCTGTTCGAGCCGCAGGTCACGGTGCCGATCTTCACCGCCGGCAAGAACCAGGCAAACCTCGATTACGCCAAGTCGCAGAAGCGTCTCGATATCGCCAATTACGAGAAGACAATACAATCGGCCTTCCACGACGTGGCCGATGCCTTGGCGGCGCGAGCCACCTATACCCGCCAGGTCCAAGCCGAGGCCCGGCTGGTGAACGCCGACCAGCGCTACTACACGCTGTCGAATCTGCGGTTCACCTCGGGCGTGGACAGTTTCCTCAACGTCCTGGTGGCCCAAAACTCGCTGTTCTCGGCCCAACTCACGTTGATCAACCTTCGATTGCTCGAACAGCAGAACCTCGTGACCCTGTTCAAGGCGCTCGGCGGAGGATGGAACGAGCGGACCGACCGCACCGGGCACAGCTAGGTGTGGCGAGCCGCAATTATCCGGGCGGACGATTATGTGGTTCGAGCGGCCGGCAGGGGATGACCGCTACAACCGGCAAACGACGCACTTACGACGCCTGCCCATGCGCCGGCAGGACGACGCTTGCCGACTTCGTGGCCATGTCGTTCAGAAGCGATCCGGCGGTGCCGCCCTGGATGGTTTGCGGTTGCATGATCGCCTGACCCGAAGCATTGGCGCTGGCGGTGGACAGGGAAAAATCCTGCGCCGCGGCACCCTGTGAAACGGTGACGTCCCTGACAGCCTGGCTGACCGAGGGGGCGGTGGTGGGGGTGCCATCGACGAGATCGACCACGCTGCTGCTGCCGCCATTCTCGGCATAGACATGGGACAGCATTCCCGGCTTGGTGAAATTCAGGGCCACGGACCAGTTGCCGTTCGATGCCACCGTGGCGGCGACCCAGCCGGTCTGGCCGGGCGTGTTGTAGGTCCCCTGGGTGATGCGCTCGAGCTGCAGCCCGGCGACGCCGCCGGTGCCGGTGATCGTCTGGGTGCCGGTATAGAGCGGGCTGGGAAGTGTTGCGGACAAGGCCTGAACGACCGGGGCAGGATCGGTGATGGTCACGGCAGCGGAATTGGCGGTGACGGTCGGGCTGGATGTATTGTCGACAACCCTGATGACATCACCGGTATGGGCCAGATGCACCGAGAAGCTGGCGGTGCCGTTCGCCGCGAGTGTCACCGCCTGGTATCCGGTCTCGACAGCGCCCGAGGCGGTCAGCACCTCCTCATAGACCGATCCGCTCAGGTTGGTCGTGGCGATGGTCTCGTTCGCGGTCACGCCGGCGCCTGCCATCGTTTCCTGAATGGTTCCGGGTGCCGAGACCGTAATGGTCGGCGTGGGAGCGGCAACCGGTGTGGTGGGGGTGCCATCGACGAGATCGACCACGCTGCTGCTGCCGCCATTCTCGGCATAGACATGGGACAGCATTCCCGGCTTGGTGAAATTCAGGGCCACGGACCAGTTGCCGTTCGATGCCACCGTGGCGGCGACCCAGCCGGTCTGGCCGGGCGTGTTGTAGGTCCCCTGGGTGATGCGCTCGAGCTGCAGCCCGGCGACGCCGCCGGTGCCGGTGATCGTCTGGGTGCCGGTATAGAGCGGGCTGGGAAGTGTTGCGGACAAGGCCTGAACGACCGGGGCAGGATCGGTGATGGTCACGGCAGCGGAATTGGCGGTGACGGTCGGGCTGGATGTATTGTCGACAACCCTGATGACATCACCGGTATGGGCCAGATGCACCGAGAAGCTGGCGGTGCCGTTCGCCGCGAGTGTCACCGCCTGGTATCCGGTCTCGACAGCGCCCGAGGCGGTCAGCACCTCCTCATAGACCGATCCGCTCAGGTTGGTCGTCGTGACGGTTTCGGTGATGGTGACGCCCGCGCCGACCGAGGCTTCCTGCACGGTGCCAGGCGACGACAGCGCGATGGCCGGGCTCGAGGTCACCGGCACGCTGGGCGTGAGCGTCAGGCCGATCGAGTTGCCAGCCAGATTTTCGGCATTGGCCAGATCGCTGCCGGACAGGACGCCGCTATAGGCCTGGAATTCGCCGATGAAAGGAGGTGGGACGCCGTTCTCGCGGTAGGCATCCGCGCTGGAGGCCGGCGGAAAGCCGCCGCCGATCAGGAAGTCCTGAGCTGTGAAAGCGTCGGTCGAGGTGATCGCCGAGGTCGCCACCTGCTTGCCGTCGAGACGATAGGTCAGCGTGCCGGCCGTCTTGATCATGGTCAGGACGTGCCAGCCGGCCGTGACGTCGTTTTTGGCTCCGGCGCTGGTGCCGACCATGTTGCTGTCGGTGATGTTCGCACCCTGGACGCCGGAGCTCAAATTGACCCGGAGCTGGGCATATTGCAGCTGTCCGGGCGTGGCGAGAGCGCCCCAGATCTGGCCGGCCTCGTAGCTGTAGCTGGCGTCGATCTTCATTGCGATGATGGTCGTGAACGAGCCGTTCGTGCTCAGGTTGGTGCTGTTGGCCAGGTTGACCAGCGCCGAGCCGGCGGTGCCGTTGACGCCACCGGCGCCGAGCCAGTCGGTTGTCGGGTCGTAGCTGTTGGGGCTGATCTTGGTCGCGTGAAGCTGCAGCAGGCGATGGGTGCCGTCCGCGCCGGAGTTGTCGGCCACGACAATGCCGTTGCCGCCGCTGGCGACCTCGGCGGTGAGCGACTGGCTCGTGTTGACCGAGTTGAGCACGCTGTGGACGGTGCCGTCCGAGGCGACCGCGGCAATGTTAGGATTGTTGGCATTGAATTCGAACACCGCCTGCGCACCCGGCGAGGTCGACAAGGTCTCCGGCGTCCAGGCGCTGACGACGAAATCGCCCGCGGTGCCGGTCACCGACGTCGCGTTATGGTCACGTATCTGAGGGGTGTAGGAACCCGCGGCCATCCCGGCGGGCACGGTGAAGGAATAGATGCCGCCCGAGAAGGTCACCGACGATGCCTGCACCCAGCCGGAACCGAAATTATAATCCAGCGACTGCGGGTTGCCCTGGTAGGTGCCGGTCATGGTGATCGGCGAATTCGGCGTCGCCTGCGCCGGCGTGTCGAGCGTCAGCGACGTCGCGGCACTGGCCGTGGCGGCGGGCAGAACGAGACGAACGGGCATTGATCGATCTTTCAAAGAAGACGGGCGAAGCTTGTTTATCCGCAATCTTATAAAAGAGAAATCTTTCGTTCGGGTTAACCCGAAAGGCCATCAGGCGTCGGACAGCTGCTTTTCCGCCAGCGCGGTGTTGATCAGCTTGGTGACGCTGGCCATGCGGTATGGCTTCTGCAGGAACACCGCGCCTTTCGGCAGCTGGTCGGTGACGGTCTCGTCGCTGTAGCCGGAAGCGAACACCACCGGGATGCCGGGACGTAGCCGCCTGGCTCTCTCGGCCAGCGTGACGCCGTTGATCCCGGGCATGACGATGTCGGTGAAGATCAGCGAGATCAGCGGGTTGGTTTCCAGTGCCGCCAAGGCGACCGTCGCGTCGGCAGCGCAGATCACCTCGAAGCCGCTGGCCCGCAAGCTGGTGCCGACGATCTCGAGGACCTCGGGCTCATCCTCCACCACGAGCAGCGTCTCCTGCGACAGCACCGCCCCGGGATCGTTCTGGATGAGCGACAAGCCCATGCCGGGCGTCGGCGCATGGCCGATGACGCCGACTGCCGGCAGCATCGCCCGCGGCAGCAGCATCGCCACGGTGGTGCCACGGCCGGAACGGCTGTCGAGGCGCATGGCGCCTCCGGACTGGCGAACGAAGCCGTAGGTCTGCGAGAGGCCCAGGCCGGTTCCCTGGCCGATCGGCTTGGTGGTGAAGAACGGCTCCAGCGCACGCCGGCGCACCTCGTCGGACATGCCGCAGCCGTCATCCTCGACGCTGATGCAGACATAGTCGCCGGCCGCGACCGCATCTTCACCATTGCCGTCGTGCCAGGCCGCGTCGGCGCCGTTCAGTGTCATGTTCTCGACGATGATGCGGATCCGCCCCTGGCCGGCGCTGGCGTGGGCGGCATTGATGACCAGGTTGAGCAGGGCGGTTTCGAGCTGATTCTTGTCCGCAAGGCATGACCATGGGATCTGGTGGCGGATCTCGATATCCAGGCCCAGCTGCTCGCCGACGGTGCGCGACAACAGGCTGCTCATGCCGCCGATGACCGCCTCGGGCGCCAGCGCCTTGGGATCCAGCC
>CAXTCT010000054.1:0-10279 GCA_964242565.1 uncultured Acetobacteraceae bacterium
GTCGCCCTGGTGATCTTCGCCGGCTACCGGCCGGCGCGCGTGGCCGGCGGCGCCCTGCTGTTCGGGCTGGTGAACGCGTTCGGCTACCTTGCCCAGGCGCATGACTGGGGCATTCCGTCCGCCTTCCTGGCCATGCTGCCTTACCTGGTGACGATCCTGTTCATGATCCTGCCGTCCCTGCTATCGCGCGGGAGGATCACGCTTCCCGCACCGGCCGCCCTCGGCGTGCCGTATTTTCGCGACGAGCACTGAACCCCCGGGCACTGGCCCCGGATCGCGACCTCCGCCACCACGAACCCGAGGAGACCCCATGGACGTTCGCGCCGCCATAGCCTTCGAAGCGGGCAAGCCCCTGCAGATCGAGACGGTGCGGCTCGACGGTCCGCGCGAAGGCGAGGTGCTGGTCGAGATCAAGGCCACCGGCCTCTGCCACACCGACAAATACACGCTGTCCGGCGCCGATCCGGAGGGGCTGTTTCCCTCGATCCTGGGTCATGAGGGGGCCGGATTGGTGGTCGATGTCGGACCGGGCGTGACCACGTTGAAGCCGGGCGACCACGTGATCCCGCTCTACACGCCCGAATGCCGCCAGTGCAAAAGCTGCCTGAGCCGCAAGACCAACCTCTGCACCGCGATACGAAGCACCCAGGGCCGCGGCCTGATGCCCGACGGCACCTCGCGCTTCTCGTTCAAGGGCGAGCCCGTGCTGCATTACATGGGCTGCTCGACCTTCGCCAACTACACGGTGATGCCCGAGATCGCGCTAGCGAAAATCCGCGACGACGCGCCGTTCGACAAGATCTGCTACATCGGCTGCGGCGTCACCACCGGCATCGGCGCGGTGCTGTTCACCGCCCGCGTCGAGACCGGCAGCACGGTGGTGGTGTTCGGCCTCGGCGGCATCGGGCTGAACGTGATCCAGGGGGCGCGCATGGTCGGTGCCGGCATGATCGTCGGCGTGGACATCAACCCGGACCGCGAAGCGATGGCGCGCCGGTTCGGCATGACCCATTTCGTGAATCCCGCCGAGCTTGGGCCGAAGGACCTCGGCGAGAAAGGCGACGTGGTCGGCCACCTGGTCGAGCTCACCGGGGGCGGGGCCGATTTCTCGTTCGAATGCGTCGGCAACCCGACCCTGATGCGACAGGCGCTGGAATGCAGCCATCGCGGCTGGGGCGTCTCGACGATCATCGGCGTCGCGGGCGCGGGCCAGGAGATCTCGACGCGTCCGTTCCAGCTGGTCACCGGCCGGCGCTGGATCGGCTCGGCCTTCGGGGGCGCCCGCGGCCGCACGGACGTGCCGAAGATCGTCGACTGGTACATGGACGGACGCATCAAGATCGACGAGCTGATCACCCATCATCTGCCGCTGGAGCGGATCAACGAGGGCTTCGAGCTGATGACGCGTGGCGAGAGCATACGCACCGTCGTGGTGTATTGAGCCTCATCAACCTCACCGCAAGCAGCCTCACCACACGCAGCGAGCTTCGCTGTCGGCCCTGGCGCCGATCGCCAACCCCGCCGCGATGCCCTGGGGCGGGAAGACGTTCACGCGTTACCTGGGTCCCGATCGCGCGCTGTGGGCGGCGCAGGATGCGACGTTGCCGCTCGGCGCGGGCCATACCCATCCCGGCGGCATTCTGGTCGATCAGGGCGAGGCGGACCAGTTTCTGGCCGGCCAGCTCCATCCCGGCTACGACCATTCCTACTGGTTCATCCAGTCCGTGATCGCCGATCATCTGTCGCACCACGCGACGATCCTCAACGGCTGAGCCCGTCTGACCGTCCAGTCCCGCGCATCCGCGGCTGCGAAGGGACGTGTATCGGTTCGATGATGCCGATCATGGACCGGGGGCGTCAGCCGATGCCCGACGCCCCCGACCCTCGATAACCTCGGACGATACATGAGACCCATAACGGGTGGGCCGGGTCCGGAAACGAGCCGAGCGGGCGCACGCGCGTGCCTTGACCCCAATATTGTCCAGTTCGACGTAATGCGCCTGTGCGCCTGTGCGCCTGTGCGCCTGTGCGCCTGTGCGCCTGTGCGCCTGCAACTAAACGCAAGCAGCCGATGTTACAGATTTGCTAAATATATATGACGACTGTGTGACAGAATAGGCTAGTCAGCAGGTCACCAGGCGGAAAGATCTTCATGAGCAGTCTGGACGACGGTCGCCGGAAGAAGATGAAGCGCGGGTTTGTGCGGGCCCTGTCGCTTGGCGTTCCGGGTTGACGATGGCGCCGTCGCCCGCGGGAACCTCATCTCGCAACAGACTAGGCCGACCCAGCAGCGTTTCGGGATGCGCCGGCCATGCGCTTCATGCCGAGGGCTCGACGGGCCGGCCTATGCCGGAGCCGCCGCATTGAAAGCGATTGCCGTCATACTGGCCGGCGGGACCGGGGTACGCTCCGGGTTCTCGCGCCCGAAGCAACTTGTGAAGCTTGCAGGCCGCCCGGTCATTGCGCACGCGCTCGAGAAATTCCAGACCCATCCGCTGATTTCCGAGATCGCCGTCGTGAGCAACGCCGACTGCGTTCATGAGATCGAGGATCTGATCAAGCGCGAGCGCCTGACCAAGGTGAAGAAGATCCTGCTCGGCGGCACGGAACGTTACGAATCATCACTGTCCGCGATCCGCGCCTATGAGAGCGAGGCCGCCGGCGAGGAGCTGCGGCTGCTGTTCCATGACGCCGTGCGTCCGCTGGTCAGCCATCAGACCATCACCAACGTCATCGAGGCGCTGGACCATTACACGGCGGTCGATACGGCGGTGCAGACTGCCGACACCGTGATCATGGCTGATTCCGTGACCAACACGATCACCGACATACCGGATCGTCGCCATCTCCGGCTCGGACAAACACCGCAGGGCTTCCATTATCACGTCATCAGGACAGCCTATGAGCGTGCATTGCAGGACGTCCATTTCCGCACCACCGACGATTGCGGAGTGGTTCTGAAATACGCGCCCGAGCATGCCATCTTCATCGTCGACGGCGCCGTGACGAACGTGAAGCTGACCTATGCCGACGATCTGCTCGTCATCGACAAATTCATGCAGGCGGGGGCTGGGCGGCGGCTGGCTGCCGGCATCGAGAATATCTCGCTTGCCCGGCTTCGCGACAAGGTCCTGATCCTGTTCGGCGGAACCAGCGGCATCGGCGCATCGCTGGACAAGCTTGCGACGGCCTACGGGGCGCATGTCGTCAGCACCGGGCGTTCCAAGGGTATCGATATCGGCAACTCGGAACATCTCGACCAGATCTTCAGGCAGACAATGGCCACGTACGGCCGGATCGATGCGGTGATCAACACGGCGGCCGTCCTGACCAGGCAGCCGCTGTCAACGATGACGCTCGATGAGATCGCCGAGACGGTTCGCACGAACATCCTCGGCGCCTTGAACGTCGCAAAGCTGAGCTATCCATTCCTGATGGAGACAAGGGGTCATCTGCTGCTCTTCGCGTCCAGCAGCTACACCTACGGCCGCGCCTTCTACTCGACCTATAGCGCCTCGAAAGCGGCAATCGTGAACCTGACGCAGGCTCTTGCCGATGAATGGATCGAGGAAGGCATCCGGGTGAATTGCATCAACCCGGAACGTTCCCGCACGCCGATGCGGACCAAGGCATTCGGGATCGAACCCGAGGCGACATTGCTCGATCCGGATGAGGTCGCCCGGAAATCTCTTGGCGTCATCATGAGTGACACGACGGGATATATCTATGACATTGTCAAAGCGTAAGATCTTCCGCCTCCTTGAGTGCATTTGGATCGGCGGATTGAATACGACGCTGTTGCCGCTGTCGCGGCTGGTTCCACGCCAGGCCGATCAATGGCTGTTCATGCATCAGGGCGGCCTGTTTGCCGGAAACTCCAGGTATCTTTTCCTCTGGATGGCCCTGTATCGGCCGGATATCCAGGTTGTCTGGCTTGCGGAAAATGAGGAAACGCGCCGGCTGATTGCAGGTAGCGGCCTGGCGGCTCACCGACGCTGGTCGTGGAAAGGGATCGTGGCATCGCTTCGGTCAAGCGTGTTCGTGTATTGCCATACCTTGTCCGATATCAACATCCCGTTGAGCGGTGGGGCGATGCTGCTGAATTTATGGCATGGCGTTGGCATCAAGGCGACGATGCTCGGCGACAAGACCGGTATCATGAGCCGTTACCAGAGATACGGATCCAACCCGCTGGCGAGAACGGTGTTCTACGAGTATCTGAAAAAGCCCGACGCTGTCGCCACGACGTCGGCTTTCATGCAGTCGCATTTTTCCAGCCAATTCGAGATCCCGTTCGACCGTTGCCCTCAACTCGGATACGCCCGGCTGGACGCGTTCTCCGACGCCAGGCTCAGGCGGAAATCCGAGGAGATCGATCAAAACCAGGGGTTCGAGTTCAATCCGCGCGGCTTCAAGGAAGTCTATATCTATATGCCGACATGGCGGGACACCGGAAGACCATTTCTCGAGGAAGCTATACCTGATCTGGAACGATTATCGTCGGCGCTGCGGGAGCGTGATGCGCTGCTGTATGTCAAGCTGCATCCGCGTACGGCCGATGTCTGGCAAGGCGACATGGACAACATCACCTTATGGCCCAACGAGACGGAAGTGTATACCTATCTGCATCGACTGGACTCGCTGATCACTGACTACTCGTCGGTGCTGTATGATTTCATCTTCGTCAGGAATGCCGGGATCTTGTTGTATGTTTTCGACTATGAGAAATATCTGGCCGTCGACCATTCCATCATGTACCCGTTCGACGAAAACACGGCCGGCCGCCGTGTGAACTCGTTCGACGAGCTCTGCGCTGCCATCGAAGACGGGAGCGTGATCGAGCCCTGTCCGGATGCGGCCTCGATCAGACAGAAATTCTGGGACGGCAGCGATGTGCCGGCTTCACCGGGCATCGTCGATTATGTCGAGAAGCAGCTGAAGTCCGCGTCTGTCGCCCGGTCGGCGCCGGGCCGCCCGCTGGTCCAGACCCGGACCCAAATAATGTAGGAAGCTGGACAGGCACGTGGCTGATCAATCCCTCGACGTCGCGGTGGTGATCACGACGTTCAATCGTCCGCAGTTTCTTGTCGCCGCAGTCGCTTCAGTAATCGACCAGACGCGGCCGCCACGCGAGATCATTGTCGTGGACGACGGCTCGGCGGAGGAGACCGGGGCGTGCCTGAGGCGCTTCGGCTCCAGGGTGCTGCATGTGAGGCAGGACAATCTCGGCCAGCAGGTAGCGCGAAACCGGGGGGTTCGAGAGGCAAAAGCCCGCTGGATCTCGACCCTCGATGACGACGATCTTTACGTGCCGGATTGTCTGGAGCAGGTCGAGCAGGCCATGCAAGGTTCCGCAGCCAACGTCATCTATGCCGATCATCGCAAATTCGTCGCGGCCGTGCCCTATCCCTTGACCAATTTCGAGTCCGCTCCCGAAGGCTATTGGGACGGCATCCCGACGAGAAAGACCGGCTGGTCCTTCGTGGGCAAATTCCCGGTCGAGAGACTTCTGCGCTACATCGCGTTCTACCCGTCAGCGATGACGATGCGAACGGATCTGTACCGTGATCTCGGGGGCTATGATCCGAAACTGCGAGGGGTGAAGGCCGAGGATATCGAATTTCTGTCTCGTGCCCTGAAGGCTGGAAACCTGGCGGTCGTCTGGTCTCCTGTCATCGATTATCGTGTCCATGGCGGCAACGACACGAACTCCTCGGATCTGAGCGCGCTGGGCCGGCTCCATGTATTCGAGACCATACGCAGGGAGCATCTGCTCAGCCCCGAGTTCAGGCATGCGCTTGACCAGGATCTTCCAACGCGTCGGGCATGGGCTTTGGATCAGGCCTTCAAGGTCAGGAACTTCCCGCTGGTCCTGGATCTTGCGACGAGGCTTCGCGATGAGAACTGGACAGCCGCGCGGCGGGTCAAGCGGTGGATGGCCGCGTTGCCGCCTCCCATAGCCCATAACGCGGCCGATCTTTCGACCATGATCACGCTTTCGGCCAAGAAAATCATCGGTCGCTCGATGCGCGCCTAGCGGCCACCGCTCTGGCAAACCCGTCTGGATTATGCAAACGTCCAACCGGCGAGCATCCCGGATCTGGCGCGCCGGGATGATACGGAGCCATCTGTTTTCGCCGGCCCGCGGTCCGCTCCGTGAACAGGGTATCCATCATAAAGACCTCAACCAAGACGACCTCACCGGGGGGTTCACCATCGGCCATCCCTCTCGGCAGACGGGCGCTTCATGGCCTGGTTGCCATGCTGGCACAGAATGTCTTTGCCCGCGTCTGCGGCTTCCTCAGTCAGCTGCTTCTCGCGGCATTGCTGTCGCCTCGGGATTTCGGGCTGATAGGTCTGACCTATACCGTGACGAGCGTGACGTCGGTGCTGTTGAATGTCGGCATCAGCGACGTGCTCCTTCAACGGCGGCAGGGACTCAGGCTCTGGACCGGTCCGGCTTTCTGGATCGGCCTCGGTCTGGCGACGGCCGGAGGCCTCGTCGTTGTCCTGATCTCTCCCCTCATGGCGATCATCTACAAGGCGCCCCCGATCGTCGGGCTGCTGGCCGTGCTCGCCTTGTCGATGCCGATCGGCGCGCTGGCGAGCGTACCTTCCATGATCATGCGGGCGCGCATGCAGTTCGGCGTGGTCGCCGGCTATGGCGCGGTCGAGATGGTGGCCCAGGCGCTGCTGACGGTGGGGTTCGCCTGGAGTGGCTTCGGCGTCTACAGCTTCGTGCTGCCGGCGCCGATCCTCGCCGCAGCCCGCTCCATCGTCATGTGGCGCCTTGCCGCCTCCAGGCCGGATCTGCGGCCGCAGTTCAGACGCTGGAAATACGTGATCGGCCGGACCGGCGTGAATTTCCTCAATCGCCTGATCATCGCCGTCATCGGACAGGGCGACTATATTATGCTCGGACTGCTCTCCACCGAGGACAGGGTCGGAAGCTATTATTTCGGCTTCCGCCTCGCCGCCCAGCCGCTCTGGATGCTGGCCGGCAATTTCCAGGGCGTCCTGTATCCGGCACTCGTGCAGCTGAAGGGTGATCCGGCCCGTCAGAACAGCGCGGTGCTCAAGGCGGCCACCCTGTTGTCGTTCTGCATCATGCCGATGGCGCTGATCCAGGCCGCCGTCGCCGCCCCGCTGGTCGACAGCCTGTTCGGCCATAAATGGCAGTCCTCCATCCCCGTGATCCAGCTTCTCAGCGTCGGGCTGGGCCTGGATGCGGTCTCGTGGGTGGCGGGTTGTCTGCTCAATGCCAGGGGAGAGTTCGTCGTCGGCCTGAGATATCTGCTTTTCCAGGCGCCGGTGTTTTTCCTGCTGGTGACGATAGGCGCTGTTCTGGACCAGGCTGTCGGCACCGCCTGGGGTGTCGCCATCTATTATGCGACGACACAGCCCGTGTTCGTCCGGGGCGTCTTTCGCAGGATCGGCATAGGCACCCGTCAGACCTTCCTGATCTATTTCGTGCCGACCATCCTGTCGACCGTCGCCGTCGGGTTCGGGCTGGCGGCCTCGATGCTGCCGGTCCTGTCCGGCTCTCCGCTGATGCGGGTGGGCGTCATCGGCGTGGTTGCGGGAATTGTCTATGGAACTGCGCTGAAACGGCTGGCCCCGGATGTATGGGTGGAGCTCAGCTCCCGCCTGCTTGGCGGATTGAGGAAGGTCGCCTCATAGCGCAACCTCGCGCGGGCGGCCACCCATCCCATCACGCGGCGATCCCGAGACCCAGGACCGCCACGCATCGAGGCTAGTTCACATGCAGCTGCGCGCGCGCCTCGCCGCCCGGGTTCGCCGCGGTGTGCAGGTTGACATAGACGAGACCCTTCTCCAGGGCCTTCACCTGAGCCTTGTCGAGCGTCACGCGGCCCTTGATCGGGCTGTCATAGGGTCCGTCGATCGGCTTCATCACGCCGGCCTGCGTGTCGCGCCGCGCCGCGCCATGGAGATGTGCCGCGACCACCGGACCGGAGAGCCCGGTATAGGTGATCCTGTAGGTCAGCACGTCGGTCACGGAGTCCAGCGTGCCGGAAAAGACGCCGGCCGGCCGGGTCGCGGCCTTGGTCGCGGCGATGAAGCTTCCGCTCACCGGGAGCGGGCGGGCGAATGCGGCACCCTCCGTCGTGACGCCGAGAAGGGCTGCGAACATCAGATATCTTGCCAGGCGGACCATGAGCTATGCCTTGTTGTGGAGCGTGATTGTCGCATGTCCCACGCCGCCCTGCGCGTCGCCTTGTGACGGTTCGTTCTATTCCCCCAGAAGATGCAGCACCAGTTCGCGCCGATGCGGGCGGCGCCGATGTTCGAACAGATACAGTCCCTGCCAGGTGCCGAGCAGCGGACGCCCGTCTGCGACCGGGATGGTGAGCTGCGTGTCGGTCAGCATCGTGCGCAGATGCGCCGGCATGTCGTCCGGCCCTTCGTCGTCATGGATATAGGCCTGCGCATCCTCCGGCACGAGACGCTCGAAATAGTCCAGGATATCCTGGCGCACGGTCGGGTCCGCATTCTCCTGCACGGTCAGCGAAGCCGAGGTGTGCCTGCACCAGATGGTCAGCAGCCCGGTCCCGATGCCCTGCGCCGACACCCATGCCAGCACCTCCCGGGTGAAGTCGGTGAGGCCCTTGCCGCGGGTCTCGATGGCGAGCCTGTGCAGGGCCTGCTTCATTTCAGGAACCCCACGATCCGCTCGGCTTCCGACACGATCGGCCCGGCCACCGCATCGGCGCGCCGCGCCCCGTCGCGCAGGACCGCATCGAGATGCCCCGGATCGCCGAGCAGGCGCCGGGTTTCCGAGGCGATCGGCGCCACGGCCTCCGAGACGACCAGGCTCAGGGCCTCCTTGAAGGCGCCGAAACCCTTGCCGCCATGGACCGCCAGCACCTCGGCCACGCTCTGGCCGGAGAGGGCGGCATAGATGTCGACGAGGTTGCGCGCTTCGGGACGGCCGGCAAGCCCGTCGGCGGCTTCCGGCAAGGGTTCCGGGTCTGTCCTGGCGCGCCGGATCTTCAGCGCGATCGCGTCCGCATCGTCAGTCAGCGTGATGCGGCTCTGCTCGGACGGATCGGACTTGGACATCTTCCTGCTGCCGTCGCGCAGGCTCATGACACGCGCGACCCCGGGCGGGATCAGCGCCTCGATGGCGGGAAAGAATTCGACCCCATAGTCGAAATTGAATTTCTGCGCGATGTCGTTGGCGAGTTCCAGATGCTGGCGCTGGTCGTCGCCGACCGGAACGCGCGTCGCGTGGTAGGTCAGGATGTCGGCCGCCATCAGGTTGGGATAGACATACAGCCCGGCCGACGCCGCCTCGCGGTCCTTTCCCGCCTTGTCCTTGAACTGGGTCATGCGGTTCAGCCAGCCGATCCGTGCGACGCAGTTGAAGATCCAGCCCATGCGCGCATGGGCGCTGACCGCCGACTGGTTGAACAGGATATGCCGCACCGGATCGATGCCGGCCGCAAGCAGTACCGCCGCCTGGGTCCGGGTCTGCTCGCGCAGGGCGGCGGGGTCCTGCCAGCTGGTGATGGCATGCAGATCGACCAGGCAGAACAGGCATTCATGCCCTTCCTGCAGCGCCACCCAGTTCCGGATCGCGCCGAGATAATTGCCCAGATGCGGGATGCCGGACGGCTGGATGCCGGAGAAGATGCGTTGCATGGATCGGCTTGTCCGGCTTTCCGGGGGTTGCGGTCAAGGGACCGGAGCTGCTGTAATCAATACATGATCGCAACAGAACCGGAAGATCGCATGCGGCCCGGCCGGCGCGGCCGCCTGGTCGTCGTCACCGGCCCGATGTTCGCAGGCAAGACATCCGTCCTGATCGAACGGGCCCGGCGGACGCGCGCCGTGGCGTTCAGGCCCGCCTTCGACAGCCGTGGCGGCGCGGACCTGATCTCCAGCCGCGACCGGTCGATATTCGCCGCTCTGGGCGTCGCGTCATGGCCGTCGCAGGCGGCGGCGGGACAGGCGGCCCTGGTGCTGGACGAGGCCCAGTTCATGGCCCCGCCGCATTACGAAGGCGATCTGGTGGCCGATGTGCTGGCCGCGGTGCGGGAGGGCTCGGATGTCACGGTCGGCGGACTCGACACCGACTATCTGCGCCAGCCCTTCGAAGTCATCGCCCGGCTCCGCGCGGTCGCCGACGAGGAGGTCGTGTTGCGCGCGCGCTGCCATGTCTGTGGTGCTGCGGCGGCCTGGACCGCCAAGAAGTCCGGAACCGGCCAGCTGCTGGAAGTCGGGGACACCGAACTATACGATGCGAGATGCGACGCGC
>CAXTCT010000055.1:0-10133 GCA_964242565.1 uncultured Acetobacteraceae bacterium
AGAGGCTTTCGACGGTGAGCAAGGCGCGCGCCGCCGCAAGCGCGTAGTTGCCGCCCGAGCCGATCGCGATCACGCCGTCTTCGGGCTCAAGCACATCGCCGTTGCCGGTCAGGGTGAAGGAGCGGGTGGCGTCGGCGACCGCCATCATCGCCTCCAGCCGGCGCAGGTAGCGATCCGTGCGCCAGTCCTTGGCGAGCTCGACGCAGGCGCGCTCGAGCTGGTCGGGATAGCGTTCGAGCTTGGCCTCCAGCCGCTCCAGCAGGGTGAATGCGTCCGCCGTCGCGCCCGCGAAACCCGAAAGAATCGTGCCCGAAGGTCCGATCCGCCGCACCTTGCGCGCGTTCCCCTTGATGACGGTCTGGCCGAGCGTGACCTGGCCGTCGCCCGCCATCGCGACCTCGCCATCCCTGCGGACGCAAAGGATGGTGGTGCCATGCCAGCCGACCGGATCGTGACTGGCGGATTGTTGTGTCTGCATGACGGCCACAGATAGGCAGTCCAGGCGCCGGTGCAAGCACCCGTCATGCGGGCGACGCCTGCACCGGCGGCATGAACCCGGAGGGGTCAGCCAACCTGAGCTTCAGACGATGCTGGAACCCATGTCGGTCACGCCGATCAGGTGGATCTGCGCGCCTCCGGCCAGGGTGAGCGTCGTGGAGCCGCCGCTGGTGGCGACATTCACATCGGACGGCTGGTAGTTGAACAGGTCGATCTTGTCGATGCTGGGATTGAACCCGGTCACCATGTCGGTGCCTGAGGCGACACCCTTGATCAGCGCATAGGTGGCCGGGCCGCTGCCCTGGTTGACCGTGAGATTGCCCGAACCCTGGATGATCTCCATCCAGCCGGTGCCGGAGCCGACCGTTGCACTGCCCGACGTCCCGAAGATCAGGGCGGCGCCGTTGCCGGTCTGGATGTTGGAGGTGGACATGCTGGTCACGACCAGCATGTTGGCGCCGAGGCCATTCACGCTCAGCGCGCCCGCGCCGCCGATGATGGAGTCCGCGGCGCTCGTGCTGCCGGTGACGTTCAGGGCACCCGAACCGCCGAACACCGCGTCGCCATTCTGAGCGGTCAGGCTAAGCGAGCCCGAGCCGCCGACGACGGTGTCGCCGCCGGCAACGCCACCGGCCACCTGGGTCGTGCCGCTGCCGGTGAAGATCACGCTGCCTGCGGTGCCGCCGCCGAAGATCTGGGTGTTGCCGCCGCCGCCAACGACAGACTCGCGTCCTTTCGCGGCAATCATCGTGTCATTGCCGCTGGCCGAACCGAACAGTGCGTCGCCCGCCCCACCACCGGTGAGGGTGGTGTTGCTGCCGCTTGCACCCTGCGAGACGAGCACGTTGCCACCCAGGCTGCCACCCGTGTAGCTGCCGCCGCCGGCGCCACCGAACAGGGCGGCAGACCCAGTCCCGCCCGTAGCCTGGCTGCCCAGCGTTCCGCCGAAGAAGGTCAGCTGGCCCGAACCGCCGAGCACGGTCACAGCGCCGGCCGTGGCGTGAATGGTGTCGTTGCCGCTGCCGGCCTGCACGGTCACGCCGGCTGCTGCCGAGTAGTTCTGTGCCCCGCCACCGAGGGTGACGACGGAGGGCATAGTGGTGGTGGTGGATGCCGTGGTGTTAACCGGGGCGCTGTATTCCATTTCGGTGATGTGCAGCTGGACGGTCGGCGTGGTCACCAGCGACTTCTCGTTGACAATCTCGGCGCCCATGACTTCGTTGCTGCCGCCGTCGGCATAGTCGAGCGGAGCATGAACCGTGTCCTGATAGATCTCGTTTCCGTCGACATAGAAGGTCAGGCTGCCGCGCTCCCAATCCATCGCATAGGTATGCGGGACCGTCAGATCGATCTTGAAGCTGTTATATTCCTGACCGTTGTCCGCAGCCCAGCCGGAGTTATAAAAATGGATCGTCGATTCCCCGGTCTTGGATTTGTCCCAGCTTTCCAGGATGTCGATTTCCGTTGCCTTGTCGGGCGTCGTCGGATCGACCAGCATGTTGTCGGCGCGCCACATGACGAAGCCGACACCGATGCCCTGGCCCGGGTTGACGTAGCCGGTGAACTGGAACAGGCCATAGCCTTCGCCGGCACTCTTGCCGGTTGGCGCCTGGAGGAAGCCCACCGGGTTCCAGCCCTCGGCGGCACTCCCGGTCAGGGTCAGCCCGCCATTGCTGAAGGTGAACTGGTCCGCATTGCCGTAGCTGACGCCCCATAGCGCGCCGTTGAGGCTCTTGTCCTGCGCGAAGAGGTCGACAAACACGGACTTGAAATCATTATAGTTCAAGCTCAAAGCTGCATACTCCATGCCGGAACGCTCTGAGCTGCCGCCCCGGAATCGCGAAGATCGACGCGACGCGGGCCCGCAGTCTGAGATCCATTTTTTTCACTGAGCCATTTTGCCCGATAGAGGTTAAAAACCTCTTACCGGTGTCGAATTAGATACGTCGGAGGCGTCATAGCGCCCGCAGCCGGACCGGCCTACTTGTCCATTCGGCTGATAGCCTTTCGAGATCGCTTTCGAACAAAGCGCCATGCGGGCCGGGAGCCGCCACGGGCAGGTTCGGGCAAAGGATGCCGCAACAGGGACGATCGACGTCCTGCAACAAATACTGTCTGTAAAATAAACAAACGTATCAATAGATGGACAGGTTGTTGGCTTGACATCGACAGTAGATTCACAATATAAAAAGCTAGATTAAATGCATTGAGTCGTGGGAACGGCGTCGAGGAGAGGATATTGCTCGATGCGACCCTAGGCCCGCGAGATCCGCCGCTTCGCACCGATGGGCCGGATGTCGGCCCCGGGGCCGTACGCCGCGTGTTCAGGAAGCGACGGAGCCATTCGCTGAAAATCGGCGTCCTCGCGTCGGAGTTTCCGCCGGAGCATGGCGGGATGCAGGAGCATGCCCGCGGGCTGGTGCGCTGCCTTGCGGCCGATCACCATGTCGTCGTCTACACGGCGCCCGGTGCCGATCTCGAGGATCGGCAGCCGAACGTCACCTTGAAGCCCACCATGCGGTGGCAAATCTCCCACGACATGCCGACGCTCCTCGGCGCCCCGGTCGATGCCTGGATCACGCTGAACGCGGGCCTTGCGCCCTACAGCCTGAGCCTGCCCGCGCCGGTCTTCGCCTATATCCACGGCAATGACTTCACCCGTCCCTGGCTCCCCGGCCCGGAGCGACCGATCCGCCTCGCGCGGAGGATCATCGGCGAGGGTGTGGTCCGGCGATGGCGCAAGCAACAGATCGCCGCCGGCCTGCGTTCGGCACGCTGGATGTTCGCCAACAGTGCCTTCTCGCGCGGCCTGTGCGCCGAACTCTATAATCTGCCGCGGGAACGCATCAGTGTGGTGCCGCCCGGGATACGCACCGAATACTTCCAGAACAGCAACCCCGGCCTGAGCCCGTGCCTGCGACTGGTCACCGTTTCGCGGCTGGCGGCCAATGCGGAACGCAAGAATGTCGATGCCGTAATCGAGGCCATTGCCCGGCTGCGCGGCGAGATCGACATACGCTACACCGTGATCGGCGACGGCGACGACCTGCCCCGGCTGCAGGCATTGGCCGCCCGGCTTGGCGTGGGTGCGGAGGTTCGCTTCCTCGGTGCCGTCGATACGTCCGGTGTCGTCGAGGAATTCGGCCGGAGCGACGTCTTCGTCATGGCGGTGAAACCCAGCCAAGGTGACGTTGAAGGCTTCGGGATGGTTTATGCCGAAGCCGCCGCAAGCGGATTGCCGTCAATCGGAACCCGCACCGGAGGCATACCCGAGGTGATCGAGCACGGCATCACCGGGTTGCTGCTCGATGACGTCTCAGCCTCGGGGATAGCCGAAGGGATACGCGTTTTCCACCACCATCGCGCGGACTTCGACCGCGGCATGATCCGTCGCAAGGCCGAGCGTTTCTCCGCCGCTTCCTGCACCGCCAGCATCGCCGAGATCATCACGACGATGGTCTGAGGTCGTGGATCCGGAGCCGGGGATTCCATCCGGCGGATTTACATACTGGCGACCCGGCGCGGGGATGATCCGGCCGCCCTGCCGACCACCACGGCGATCGGACTTCGCGCGTCGGTGACATGCAGCGGCGTGCATCCGGCGGGATCGCCGTCGGATTGCGCGGGCAGCACCTGCAGTCCGAAGGCGATGTCGTGGGCGCGCATCCGGACCATTCCCGGCAGCCTCGTTATCATGTTCAGCGGCAGTGCAGCGCCGGCCAGCAGCGCAGAACCGATCCCGCCATGCTTGAACAGCACGACCGAGAAGCCGGGCGATCCCGGAGAGGCTTCCGGGGCCAGCATGTACGGGCCGCCATATAGGCGCCCCTTCGAGACGATCACGCTGCCGGCGTCGTGCATGACGCCGTCGACCGAGACCCGCATGGCCTCGAACTTGTAACGCGGCAGCTCGCGCAAGGTCTGCACGACGTAGGCGCCGCGCCCGAGCACACGCTTTACCGGGCGCGAGATGTGATGGACCACGTGCGCGTCGAACCCGATTCCCAGCATCTGCACGAACAGCCGGCTCCCCCCAGCGCTGCGTGCGATGCCCGGCCACAAGGTCATCACCGTGTCGGAAACCAGGGTCGAGGCGACATTGCGGGCGCCGAAGGGAAGATGCAGCTCGCGGGCCAGGACGTTGGCGGTGCCAAGCGGGATGATCCCGAGCCGGCTGGGCGAGCCGGACATGCCGTCGGCAATCTCGGCGATGGTCCCGTCGCCGCCGGCCGCAACCACCAGGGGCACGCCGCATCGCCCCGCCTCGTGCGCCAGGCTGCGCGCATGGCCGGCCCGGCGCGTCTCAACCACCTCCAGCCTGACGCCGTGCGCCATCAGCAGGTCGAGCACGCTCCAGAGGTGACGCATGTTTCTGCGCCCGGCAGTGGGATTGTAGATGACGAGCATCACAAGACAGGCACTCGCAGGCTGGACGCTGGATAAAGCGATACTGATTCGCAACGTGTGATCATGCCTGATCTTCCAGACTCCGCGCATGACGATCGCAAGTCATCGCCCATCGCAACTGGTCATTGAAACGTCATGTTGCCCTGCGGCAGGCCGGCGTAAAGGACGGTCGCCATATCTGCATCCTTCAAAAAGGCGAAAACCAATGGGATCCGCCAAGTTGGAGCCGCTCCGCACCTGCTACCGCGCAGTCTTCATCTCCGACACGCATCTCGGAACGAAGGGATGCCGCGGCGATTTCCTTGCGGATTTCCTCGGGCATGTCGCGTGCGACACGCTTTATCTGGTCGGTGACATCATCGACGGCTGGCGGCTGAAGAAATCCTGGTACTGGGACCGCCATCATGACGAGGTCCTGCGCCTGATCCTGCGCATGGCCCGCACCGGCACCGACGTGGTCTATATTCCCGGCAACCACGACGAGATGTTCCGCACCTGGCTGCCAATGAAGCTGGAGATCGCCGGCATTCGCCTGTGCCAGGACGCGGTGCACGAGACCGCCGACGGACGCAAGCTGCTCGTCATGCATGGCGACGCCTTCGACAGCGTCGTGCGCTACGCCAAGTTCCTCGCCCTTCTGGGCGACCGCGCCTATACCGCCGCCCTCGTCGTCAACCGCTGGTTCAACGCCTTGCGGCGCAGGCTGGGCTTGCCATACCGCTCGCTCTCGGCCTGGTTGAAACGCCAGGTGAAGGGCGCGGTCAAGGCCATAGACCGTTTCGAACGTGCACTCTCCGACGAGGCCCGCCGGCGCGGGCTCGACGGCGTCGTCTGCGGCCATATCCATCATGCCGAAATGCGCGACATCGATGGGATGCTCTACATCAATGACGGCGACTGGGTCGAAAGCTGCACCGCCCTGGTCGAGCATGAGGATGGCCGGCTGGAACTGATCGACTGGGCCGAACGCAACCGGCTCTCGTTCACCGAACGCAGAACCTCCCAACTCGCGGAACGGCGCACCGCCCCGCTTGTGGAAAAACAGGTCTCGCACGCTCCGTCATGAACGAGGATATCCACGAGGTGCCCGAGACCTGTCCCCGCCCCGCGCCGCGCGCCGACCTACACCGCATCCTCATTGTCTCGGATGCGTGGATGCCGCAGGTCAACGGCGTCGTACGCACCCTGTCGACCATCGCCTCCGAGCTTCGCCGCCTCGGCCACGTCGTCGAGGTGATCGGGCCCGACCGCTTCCGCACCATTCCCTGCCCGACCTATCCCGACATCCGGTTGTCCCTGTTCGCCCGGCGGCCGCTGGCCCGGATGATCGCGGAATTTCGCCCCGACGCGCTGCATATCGCCACCGAAGGTCCCCTCGGCATGGCCGCCCGGCGCTGGGCGCTGCGTCGCCGGCACCGCTTCACCACCTCGTTCCACACCCGCTTCGCCGAATATATCGAGGCACGGACCGGGCTTCCGGTCGCCATCGCCTATTTGTTCCTGCGCCGGTTCCACAACGCCGGCTGTGGCACGCTGGTCGCAACCGACACTCTCTCCCAGGATCTTCGGGCACGCGGCTTTACCCGCCTGATGCGCTGGTCCCGCGGCGTCGACACCCAGCGCTTCCAGCCGCAGCCGCGCGAGGATTGGGGCGTCCCCGGACCGATCTTTTTGTATGTCGGGCGCATCGCGGTCGAGAAGAACATCACGGCCTTCCTCGATCTCGACCTTCCTGGATCGAAGATCGTGGTCGGCGGCGGGCCCCTGCTCGCGTCCCTGAAGGCCGCCTATCCCGAAGTGGTGTTCACCGGTCCACGCGACGAGAACTCGCTGGCGCGCGCCTATGCCGGTGGCGACGTGTTCGTGTTCCCGAGTCGCACCGACACCTTCGGGCTCGTCGTGCTGGAGGCCCTGGCCTGCGGCGTGCCGGTCGCGGCCTACGACGTGATGGGGCCGCGCGACATCCTGCGCGGCGCAAGGAGCCATGTCGGCTCCGTGCAGGACGATCTGCGGGCGGCTTGCATTGATGCCTTGCAGGCGGACCGCGCCGCCTGCCGTGCGCACGCGGAAGCGTTCACCTGGCGCGCCTGCGCGGTGACCTTCCGCGACAGCCTCACCTCCCTTTCGCCGGGCGGCTCGGCGCGGGGGACAGGACGAGCGGCGTCCGGCGACCCGTCCCCTTCATAATGGACCGCATCGCGGGCCGCGCTTGACCTGAAGCGGCACCTGTGTCTCCGCCAGCAGCATGAACAGACACTCCGCATCAGCCCCCTTCATTCTCGGGACCGTCGCACTCGACGCCCTCAGCTTCGGCGTCGTGATCCCCGTGCTGCCGACGCTGGTGCGGGAGGTGGCCCGGGTTCCGCTTTCGCAGACCTCGTTCTTGGTCGGGGCATTGTTCGCGGTGTTCTCGCTGATGCAGTTCCTGTCGGCGCCGGTGCTGGGCGGACTCTCCGACCGGTTCGGGCGTCGCCCGGTGCTGCTGTTCTCGCTATCGGCGCTCGGCATCAACTCGCTGCTCTGGGTCTGGGTGCATGATCTCCGCTGGCTGTTCGTCATGCGCGTGTTCGCCGGCCTGTTCAGCGCCAACGTCTCGACAGCCTCCGCCTATATCGCCGACGTCACCCCGCCGGACCAGCGCGCGCGCTATTTCGGCCTGCTCGGCGCGATGTTCGGCTTCGGCTTCGTGCTCGGACCCGTGGTCGGCGGCGTGCTCGGCCAGGTCTGGATCCGGCTGCCTTTCCTGGTCAGCGCGGTGTTGACGGCCTGCAACGTGCTGTATGGCCTGGTCGTGCTGCCCGAAAGCCTGCCGCCCGAGCGCCGCCGCCGGTTCGACTGGAAGCGCGCCAACGCGTTCGGTTTGCTCCTTGCGGTCGGCTCCGAACCGGTGGCGCTGCGCCTGACCTTCGCCTGGTGCTGCACCTGGCTTGCGGTCAGCGCGCAGCAGACCAGCTTCATCCTCTCGACGCAGATGCGCTTCGGCTGGAACACGCTCGAGGTCGGTCTGGCGATGGCGCTCGGCGGGGTCAGCCAGATCCTGGTCCAGGGCGTGCTGGTGCGTCGGGTGATCGGGCGGCTGGGCCAGCGCGGCACGGCCATGGCCGGTTACGGATGCAGCGTCGCGGGCTTGCTGGTCTATGCCTTCGCGGACAGGCCATGGATGCTGCTGGCCGCCATGCCGATCGTGGCCATGGGCGCGTTGGCGACGCCCGCGATACAATCGATGCTCTCGGCGGCCGTAGGACCGACGCGGCAGGGCGAGATCCAGGGTGCTCTGGCCTCGGTGCAGGGGCTGGCGCTGGTGGCTGGCCCGCTGATCATGGGCACCCTGTTCGCGGCCGCGACCCGGCCGGGCCAGGCATTGCATTTTCCGGGGGCGCCGTTCCTGCTGGCGGCGGGAATTTGTTTCGCGGCATGGCTGGTGCTGCGCGGCCTGCGCCACCAGCCGCTGGCGAAGGCTGCGGAAAATACGGTCCGCGCCGCCTGATGCGTCGCACGGCCGTCGACGTCGCCTTGCCGGGACACCGGCTCATGCGTTAGCTGCACCCTGACGTCGTATGAGCCGGGCCTGCCGCCCGATCCGGCGCGGAGACAGGATCATGATCGGCGACACCCGGCGGGTTGGGATGCGGCGAGGCGGGCTGCGGGCGCTGCGGCTCGGCTTGTGGAGCATCGCGCACTTCGCCTTCTATTTCCTCCAGCAGCTTGCCGAGCTGGTGGCGCCCCTGCTGCTGGTGCTCGGGCTCGGCTGGTGGACGCTGCCCAGGCTGGTCGATGCCATCACCACCCATGAAGCCAACGCCGACCAGCAGACCCGCGACATCCTGGATACCGTCGCCGGCACCATCCCGCACGGGCTCAGGCTCGCCGGGCATTGGATCACCCCGGCCGGCCTGATCACCGATGGCCTGGTGCTGATGGCGGTGGCGGCCATCGGCGCCACCATCTCCGCCCTCGCGGCACGCGAGATGTGAGCGCCGGCCCGGTCATGTCGTTGGTGGCCTCGCGCCCAGGGCGCTGTAGAGCCGGATCGAAGGCGGCCAGTCCCGCATGATCGCCATGCGCCAATAGGCCGCCGAGGCCAGCAATCCACCCAGCAGGATCAGGCTTGCCATCCAGCCCATTCTCCACGTCGCCAGCTTCTGCACCGATGCGGCCACACCTTGTGCCGCGGGTTCGCTCGGCATTGCCAGAGGGGCCGGAACGCCGGACTGGCGCAGCCGGACGACGCCGTCCCGCACCGGCTCGTCATGACCAGTGTTCCTGGCTCCGGCGAGGTCCGGGTCCTCGGCGATGGCCGGACCTTCGGGGACAGCGACGTCGTCGTGGCCGGCGGGCCGTTCATCGAGCGGCCCGCTTGGCGACGGCGCCATGAACGGCTGGGAAAGCTCTCCGGCCGGGCGCCATTGGACCTCGCAGCGGACACAGCGCACGCTGCGGCCAGGCCGCATCTGTGCTTCCGGTACCTCGTAGGTGGCGTCACAGCCGGGGCATTCGATACGCATCCCACGCACTCCCGATGCATATCCGGCCTCAGCATCCGGCACCGAATTCTGTAGGATGCGGGCGCCCGCTGGGAGCCACACAACGACAGGGCGACACGATGATCCGTCTGCAGGATGTGCAACTTCGTATTGGTAACGGATCAATAGCGCCGATCGTGCTGCGCGACATCAGCTTTTCGGTCCCGCAGGGGGGTTTTCGGTGGCTGCTCGGCGCATCCGGTGCGGGCAAGTCGAGCCTGCTGCGGGTGCTCCAGCTCGCCGCGCGGCCTTCCGCCGGGCGGCTCGAGCTGTTCGGCGTGCCGCTCCATCGTGCCCGGCGCGGCCAGCTCGCACGCCTGCGCCGGCGCATGGGGGTCGTGTTCCAGGATTTCCGCCTGCTGCCGGAGCTCAGCGTGTTCGACAACGTGGCGCTGCCGATGCGCCTCGCCCAGTTTGGCGAGGCCCGCATCCAGACCGACGTCAACGAGATGCTCCGCTGGCTCGGACTGGGGCGAAAGCTCGCCGCGCGTCCCGCCGAACTCTCGGGCGGCGAGCAGCAGCGGGTGGCCATCGCCAGGGCCGTGGTGCTGCGCCCGCCTCTGCTTCTGGCCGACGAGCCGACCGGCTCGCTCGATAATGCCCAAGGAGCGCGGCTGCTGGAATTGCTGCTGGAGCTCAACCAGCTCGGATCGACGGTCATCGTCGCCACCCATAATGACCAGCTGGTGCAAAAATTCCCCGCCC